>JANOEV010000146.1:0-30680 GCA_031413695.1 Burkholderiales bacterium | reverse complement strand
ACTTGGCCCTGCCTTAAATAACCCTTCTTTCAACTATTGGGCGCCTTACGTGTGCCTGGATGGAAACACCCTGATGTTCACTTGCGATAATACCGAGGACAATGTGCCAACCACATTTATGGCAGTGCGGGCAGGAATGGATTGGAAAGAGCCGATTATGCTACCCAAAAAAATAACCGCACTTTCTTTTTCTAAGGGGTTTACCCTTAGCCCTGAAGGCAAAACGATGTACATCCCCTCCTCCCGGGGTGGTAGCTTGGGAGGATTTGACATCTTCGTCAGTAAGGTTACCGGAACCACATTTTCGGAACCACTTGCACCACCACCTGGATATTGTGTTCCGCGCATAGCTGCAGGAAACGCTCGAGTCGCGCCGACGAGTGTTCCGGCCCCTGGCCTTCATATCCGTGCGGGAGGAATAATGAGAGCCCGCACAAACGCGCCCATTTGGATTCGCCTGAGCTGATGAACTGATCAATCACCACCTGCGCACCGTTGGCAAAATCGCCAAACTGCGCCTCCCAGATCACCAGCTCGAACGGTTGTGCCGACGCGTAACCATATTCAAAACCCAGCACCGCCTCTTCGGAAAGCAACGAATCAATCACCACAAAATTGGCCTGCTTTTCGGCGATATTTTGCAGCGGTACGTATGTTCCCGAATCCCACTTCTCACGGTTTTGGTCATGCATCACGGCGTGACGGTGCGCAAATGTCCCGCGCCCGCAATCCTGACCGCTCAACCGCACCGGCGTACCTGCCGCCACCAACGAGGCATAGGCAAGATTCTCGGCCATGCCCCAGTCAAGCGGCAATTCGCCCCTGCCCATCTTGCGGCGCGCCTCCAATAACTTCTCGACCGACATGTGACACTTAAAATCCGACGGAATCTGTGTCAACCGCTCGGCGTAGGACTTCAGCTTGGCCATTGGCAACGACGCGTCAAAACCGGCGCGCCAATCCTTGCCAAGATACGGTGCCCAATCGACGGCGAGCGGCGGCTTGATACCGTACAAAATTTTGGTATTGGTACTCTTGCCGGCGTCAAGCCGGGCGCGGATATTTGTGACCAAATCATCGCCATAAGTCGCCCCGACCGTTCCTTCCGCGGCAAGTTTGTCGGCGTAAAGTTTGCGCGTGCCCGGATGCTGGGCGATTTTTTTGTACATCAATGGCTGCGTGACAAACGGTTCGTCCTGCTCGTTGTGGCCGAGCTTGCGAAAACACACCAGATCAATCACCACATCCTTGTGAAACTTCATGCGGTAATCAAGCGCGATGCGTCCGACCATCAAGACGGCCTCTGGATCATCGGCATTGACGTGAAATACCGGTGCCTCGATCATCTTGGCAATGTCAGTGCAATACAGGGACGAACGTGAATCCCTTGTATCGGAGGTGGTGAAACCAACCTGATTGTTGACCACGATATGGACCGTACCGCCGGTTTTAAAGCCGCGCGTTTGTGACAGCGCCATCGTCTCCATGATGACGCCCTGCCCGGCAAATGCCGCGTCGCCATGAATCAACAGCGGAATGACTTCGTTGCCCTCGACATCGTGACGGCGTTGCTGGCGCGCACGCACGCTGCCCTCAACAACCGGATTCACAATTTCAAGGTGAGACGGGTTAAACGCCAATGTCAAATGCACACTGCCGCCGTTGGTTTGGATGTCCGACGAAAAACCCTGGTGGTACTTCACGTCCCCCGAACCGACGTCGGTTTTTTTCTTGCCTTCAAACTCGTCGAACAAATCAGCCGGCAATTTGCCCAGCGAATTCACCAGAATATTCAACCGGCCGCGGTGGGCCATGCCCAGCACAACTTCTTTCACCCCTTTGGCGCCGGCCACCTGGATGATGTCATCGACCAATGGAATCAGCGTTTCACCACCCTCGAGTGAAAAACGTTTTTGACCGACATAACGCGTATGCAGATATTTTTCCAGCGTCTCAGCGGCGGTCAGACGGTCAAGCAGGAACTGTTTTTCTTCCTTGTTAAGCGCAGCCTGTGACTGGACCGATTCGAGCTGCCCCTGGATCCACCGCTTCTGCTCGGTTTGTGAAATATAGATATATTCGGCACCAACCGTGCCGCAATAGGTTTTTTTCACCGCCGCAACAATGTCCTTCAGTTTCGCCTTCTCTGCGTGCCCGCCGATGCTCCCCTGCCACGAGCCAAAACCAAATTCCTGCTCGAGATCGGCCTCGGACAATCCGTAATAGGCAAGTTCAAGCTCCGGCACATTCATGCGCTCCATCCGCTTCAACGGATCGAGCGAGGAGTTGCGCGCGCCCATTACCCGGTGCGCGCGGATGTATTGCAATACCCTGAACGACTTTTTGCTGTCGCCACCACCAGCCGCAGCCCCGCCAACCGCGACATAGGCGATGCGTTTGGCACCGCCCTGAGCCGCCAGCCGCTCAAACGCGGCAATCACCGGCGAATGCGGCACGTCCTTTTGCGCATTACCGGCAACATTGGGCAGGCTGTCAAATTGCTTGCGCCAATTTTCCGGTACCGAGGCCGCGTCGGCGAGGTATTGCTCGTACAACTCTTCGATATATGGTGCGTTGGCACCAAAAAACAGCGACGATTGTTGAATTTCACGCATCATGATCGATTACCTCTGAGTCTCATATGGTTTGCCGGCCTGATAATTTCCGGCAGTTCGGCGCACAAGACATTTCGCGCCGACCAATAAAAATTATTTCACGTCGCGACGTTGCGCGCCGACGTACAACTGGCGCGGACGGCCTATCTTGTATTCCGGATCGGCGATCATTTCGTTCAGTTGCGCAATCCAGCCGACAGTTCTGGCAAGTGCGAAAATGGCGGTGAACAGCGGTACCGGAATACCGATCGCCTTTTGCACAATGCCGGAATAGAAATCGACGTTTGGATACAACTTTCGCGAAACAAAATAATCATCTTCCAGCGCGATTTTTTCCAATGCCATTGCCAGCTTAAACAGAGGGTCGTCCTGCAGACCGAGTTCAGTCAATACTTCGTGGCAGGTTTCGCGCATCAGTTTGGCGCGCGGGTCGTGGTTCTTATAAACACGATGGCCAAATCCCATCAAACGCACGTTCGAATTTTTGTCCTTTACTTTGGCAATAAATTCACCGATCTTGGCAACGCCACCTTCGCGCTGTATGTCGTACAGCATGTTTAGCGCGGCTTCATTGGCGCCACCATGCGCCGGACCCCACAGGCATGCGACGCCGGCGGCGATGGCGGCAAACGGGTTGGTGCCCGATGACGCACACAAACGCACCGTGGACGTCGAGGCGTTTTGCTCGTGGTCGGCGTGCAGGATAAAAATGCGGTCAAGCGCGCGCACCAGCACGTCATTGACCTTGTATTCTTCGGCGGGCACCGCAAACATCATGCGCATGAAATTTGCCGTGTAGCCAAGATCATTACGCGGATAAATGGTCGGCTGACCGACGGTGTATTTGTATGCGAGTGCGGTCAGGGTTGGCAGCTTTGCAATCAGCCTGATGGCGGAAATGTCGCGTTGTTCCTTGTCGTGCAGATTCATCGAGTCGGGATAAAACGCCGACATTGCACCGACCAATCCGGTCATTACCGCCATCGGATGGGCGTCGCGGCGAAATCCCCGCAGGAAAAACTGCATTTGCTCGTGCACCATGGTGTGGTTGGTCACGCGCGCGACAAAATCCTTGTCCTGTTCGGCATTTGGCAATTCACCGTTCAGCAGCAAATAACAAACCTGCATGAAATTGCATTTATTCGCGAGTTGCTCAATCGGATAACCGCGATACAACAATTCACCCTTGTCGCCGTCAATGAACGTGATGGTCGAATTGCACGATGATGTCGACAAAAACCCGGGATCATAGGTAAACATGCCGGTCTGACCATAGAGCTTGCGGATATCAATGACGTCCGGCCCGTGCGAGCCGCCAAAAACGGGGAGGTCGACCGATTTGCCGTCGGCATAGTTGAGAACTGCTTTTCCTTTAGGTGCCATTGCGTCCATTTGAATTCTCCCATTGCGTTCGATTATTTGTGTTGCCACCGACTGCGCATACCAACCGCCATCATCACCCCTGCACGCCCTGCGAAATACTGTTCAACTTTCCCGCCGATGCCGCCACGATACGTGCGGCAATCGGTTGTAACGCCGCCACCCCGCACAATTTGCGACCCATCAAAATATCCAGCAACTCGTTATCGCCAAGCTGTAACAAGGCATCCAGTTGTTGCAATTCATCCGGCGAAAGTGCCATCAATTCCAATTCAAAAAAACGTTCCAGCAAAATGTCGTTTTCGAGCAATCCCCGTCGCGCGCGCCACCTGATTCGGTCGTAGACACGGTCTTCCATCACACCGCCCGCTTCACCATCATCTCTTTGATTTTGCCAATCGCCAGCGACGGATTGAGTCCTTTGGGGCAAACGTCGACACAATTCATGATCGTGTGGCAACGAAACAGCCGGTAAGGATCTTCAAGATTGTCCAAACGCTCATTGGTGGCGTGATCACGGGTGTCGGCGATGAAGCGATATGCGGCGAGCAGGCCGGCCGGGCCGACAAATTTGTCGGGGTTCCACCAGAACGAAGGGCATGATGTTGAGCAACAGGCACACAAAATGCACTCATACAAACCATCGAGTTCGAGCCGGTCTGACGGTGACTGCAAGCGCTCCTTTTCGGGCGGCGGGTCGTTGTTGATGACAAACGGCTTGATCGAATGGTATTGCGTGAAAAACTGCGTCATGTCGACAATCAGGTCACGAATGATCGGCAAGCCGGGCAGCGGCTTAAGCACCACCGGCTCACTGAGCTCGACAATCTTGGTGATACACGCCAACCCGTTTTTGCCGTTGATGTTCATTGCATCCGAGCCGCACACGCCCTCGCGACACGAACGGCGCAGCGCGAGTGTGTCATCGATTGACTTGATGCGAATCAGCGCATCCAGCAACATGCGATCGGTCGGCTCAAGTGCGATGTCGTATTCCTTGAAATACGGTTTTTTATCAACGTCAGGATCGAAGCGAAGAATCTTGAATTTCATTTGTCAGTTCCGTTTTCTCTGGGTCGGGGGTCAATACACGCGCGCTTTGGGGGCAAACGATTCAACCGTCAATGGATTCAGATTGACCGGTTTGTAGTCGAGCGTGTTGCCATCCTTGTACCAGAGTGTGTGTTTGAGCCAGTTGGCATCGTCACGTCCGGCAGTAAAGCCCGGGCGGTCATGGCAATCGGCACGGTCGTGTGCGCCGCGTGTTTCCTTACGCGCTTCGGCGGACACCATGGTCGAGACCGCCACTTCGATCAAATTGTCCAACTCAAGCGCTTCGATACGCGCGGTGTTGAACACTTTCGACTTGTCCTTTATTTCGGTGCGCGCTGCGCGTTCCGCAATTTCCTTCATCTTCTCAACACCAGAAACAAGCATGTCGGGGAAACGAAAAACACCGCAGTGCGCCTGCATGGTTTGACGCATCGCATCACCGACTTCGTGCACCGATTCGCCGCCGGTCTGGTTGTCCAGTCTTGCCAGACGTGCCATTGAGACGTCGCCGGCATTGGCAGGCAACGGTTTGAATGCGTTGTTTTCGCGGATGTATTTGACCATTGAGTCGCCGGCTGATTTTCCCATCACCAGCAAATCTGTCAATGAATTCGTCCCGAGCCGGTTGGCGCCATGTATCGACGCGCATCCGCACTCTCCCGCCGCATAAAAACCCGCCACAACACTGTTCGGGTTGCCGTCTTTCGGCACCACGACCTCAGCCAAATAGTTGGTCGGGATGCCGCCCATCTGGTAGTGACAGGTCGGCACCACCGGGATCGGGTCTTTGGTGCAATCGACATTCCCGAATTTGAGCGCGATTTCACGGATACCCGGAAGACGTTTGTTGATGACGTCGGGACCCAGATGGTCGAGCTTCAACAGGATGTAATCCTTGTTTGGACCGGCGCCACGACCCTCCTTGATTTCAGTCGCCATTGCACGTGAAACCACGTCCCGTGACGCCAGGTCCTTCATGGTCGGCGCGTACCGCTCCATAAATCGTTCACCGTTGGCGTTGAGCAGAATGCCGCCCTCGCCGCGTACGCCCTCGGTAATCAACACACCCGCGCCGGCGACGCCGGTTGGATGAAACTGCCAGAATTCCATATCTTCCAGCGGGATACCCGCGCGCGCTGCCATGCCGAGTCCGTCACCGGTATTAATGTAAGCGTTGGTCGACGATGCATAAATGCGGCCGGCCCCACCGGTTGCGAACAGCGTCGCCTTGGCATGGAAAATCATGGTCTCGCCGGTTTCCATTTCCATCGCTGTTACACCGACAACGTCGCCGGCGTCGTCGCGGATCAGGTCAAGCGCCATCCATTCGACAAAAAATTGCGTATTGGCGAACACATTTCGTTGATACAGGGTATGCAACATCGCGTGGCCGGTGCGGTCCGCCGCCGCACATGATCGCTGGACGGGCCGCTCGCCGAAATTTTGCGAGTGTCCGCCAAACGGGCGCTGATAGATGGTGCCGTTGTCATTGCGGTCAAACGGCATGCCGAAGTGTTCCAGTTCGATAACCGCGTCGGGCGCATTTTTACACATGAACTCAATTGCATCCTGATCGCCGAGCCAGTCGGAGCCCTTGATGGTGTCATACATATGCCAGTGCCAGCTATCCTCGCCCATATTGCCGAGCGATGCACCGACCCCGCCCTGCGCCGCAACCGTGTGCGAGCGGGTTGGGAAAACTTTTGACAGCACGGCGACTTTCAGCCCCGCTGTGGAAAGTTGCAGTGCGGCGCGCAAGCCGGAACCACCGGCACCTACAACGACAGCATCGAATTTACGAACCGGTAAAGGAGAAAGCGGAAGAGCCATTTTCTAGTTGCCCCAGAGGATAGAAACCGTCCAGATCGAACATACGATCAGGAACAAACAAACCACAACTTGCGAAAGCAAACGGATCCACAACGGCTTGACGTAGTCCATCAATACGTCGCGCATGCCGATCCAGGCGTGATAAAACACCGAAAGAAAAAACACGAGCGTCAAAATTCGCATGATCGGGCTGCCGAACAGCTGTTTCCATTCGCCGTAGCTGACGCTGCCATGCACCAGGAAAAAACCGATGATGACGACACTGAATAACAGCATGATGACGGCGGTCACACGCTGAATCAGCCAGTCTTTCCAGCCGTAATGTGCGCCAACGGGTTGTTTATTTACCATTTTTGTCGTCTTTCTCTACCAAATGCGCACGGCAAAAATCAGCGTGCTGATGGCGCCAGCAATGAGCACCAGCTTGGCCGACAATCGTGCCGGCGCGAGGTCGATCCCGATATGCAGGTCGAGTAATAGATAGCGGATGCCGGCAAACAAATGGTGCATAAATGACCAGATAAATCCAATCAAGATTATTTTAAATACAGGGTTCGCAAAGTACCCCCGCCAGGCGGCGAATCCCGATTCAGACGTGAGCGTTGTTTGCAGGACATACAACACCAGCGGGATCAAGAGTGCAAACATGGCCACGCCGGTGACGCGATGAAAAATTGACACCAGGCCGGGCACCGGCAGGTTGAGCAGATTTAGATCAACGTACTTGGGTCGCGCAGTGGCTGACGTGGGGCTGGAAGTCGGGCGTGATGACATGCAGGTACCTTTTATTGTTCAAGACGCGATGTTGCGTTGGTGCGGCGCTGCAATCGATATCGACACGTAACTACTCGCCTGTTTTGCCTGGGCGCCACGTTAAATTTCGTTACCTGATTGATTGCACGCAAATTCAATTTGAAAAGCACATTTGCAATGCGCTGCAACACACATTAGAGCGGTTGATTCTAAACGGAAATGCATTGAAATGAGTAGCGTTTTGCCGGCTATTCATTTGACCGGATCAACCGCCTAAAAGCGTCCACCATTTAGTCGTAACCATCTGTTTTAAAATGTTTTTTTGGCCAAACATCGGGCTGGCGTCAGACTGGCATCCAGGCTTCAGCCAAAAAATATACTTTGATATCATTATTTGATATCATACTTTTTGTTAGATTTTGTCAGGTCCGTTGCCACTTTTGTCCCGACGTTGACGGACGCCCGCATATGCCATCTGGCGCCGATCCCGCCACGCCAATCATGAAAAACATCATGCGCTACCGCGGATACATCGCCCGCATCGACTTCGATGAAGCCGACGGCGTTTTTGCCGGCAGCGTGCTCGGATTGTCGGAAGCAATCTCGTTTTACGGTGCAAGTGTCGACGAATTGCGTGGCGATTTTATGTTTGCCATCGACCACTATCTGATGGTTTGTCAGGAGGCTGGCATTGACCCGGAAAAACCAGCCGCGGGGAAAATACTGGTCCGACTCGCCCCGGAAGTGCACGCTGCCGTGCTGATTGAGGCCCGATCAAGTGGCGTCAGCCTTAACGAGTGGATGAATGACGCGGTGTTGAGAAAGCTGGCGGGAAAACAATAGCCGGGCGGCAAATGCGAAAACGGTTTAGCCGCAAACACCAATCCAACCACAAGCACCACAAAAATCACAGCCGTCTTTGCGAATCACCGCATGATGTCCGCATTCACGACAAACACCGCCCCTCATCAACCGTCTGGGCTGCTGCGGCACATCGAGAATACCCATGTCCCTTGTCGGATAGCCGTTTTTGTCAAGCACGCCGAGCGTGTTGTAGCGATGGATAAGCAGGCGCGCGATGTAGGCAACCGTGGATGGCCAGTTTTGCTGGCGGCGTTCACCCGGCACAAATGCCATGAAATCGCCAAGCGGTTCGGCGTAGTTCAGCAACTTGCGGAGCTTCATGCCGATCCACGCCGGATCATGCACGCGCATGTCCAGCGAAAGAATCCGCGACAAGCCATCGAGGGTCCGCGGGTAGTTTCCTGACAACCACATCGAGTAGGGCCGTGTTGTGCCATCGGGCAGCGTGACTTCTTTCAGCCCCAGAACAAAATCGTCGCTTGCCGCCGGATTGGCAACGTCAACCGTCCATGACAGTGTCCCGTCAACGCCAGTTCGTGGTTCATCCACAGAGAACATCACATCGAGCACCGGCGTGCCGCCAGACCCTTCAAATGTGTGGAGTCGCTCACACCGGTAGCGAATAATCTGCGCGATTGCGGAAACGACGCTTGGCATTCGCTGTTTTTCACCGACTGGCGGGAACCGCATGTCAAACGGCTCATCACCACCGGTGCTGGTCAGTGCGTCGAGCTTTAGCGCGAGCCAGCCACGGTCATTGGCGCGCATATCCATCGACAGCGTTTTTGCAACGGCACCCAACCCCCGTGGCTGTTCGGTGCCGTTGACCCAGACTTCAAACGGGAACGCCTTGCCGTTCTCCTCAATGTGTCCGACGAACAACGCAAACCGGCCATGGGGAGACTCGATCATGTATGTCCACGCGTCGTTGCCATCGCAAAGCTCCGGCCGCCCCGGCCAACGCAGGGAGGCCAACACCGGCGCCGGCAACGAATCAATCGCCAGTCGCGCGTTGTGCTTGTCCGGAACTGCCGCCTGCATCGGGGGCGTGACTGACAGGACCGAACCGAGTACGCTGTTTGGCCGGTAAGTGGCGATTCCCTTGAGCTGTGATTTCCAAGCATCGATATAAAGATGTTCAAAGTCCTCGTAAGGGTAATCCTCGGCAACATTGACCGTTTTTGAAATTGCAGTGTCGATGTAAGGTGCCACGGCGGCGACCATCTGCAGGTGCGCGCCCGCGGAAATCTCAAGCGCCGTGACAAAGTAGTCCGGCAGATTTTCAACATCGCCACCAGCGTGTCTGAACAGCCGCCACGCATGATCCTCGACCATGTAGTGCTTGTGCGACCCATCCGCATTGCGCTTTTTGCGCTGATAGGTATATGAAAATGGCGGCTCGATGCCATTGGACGCATTGTCGGCGAAGGCGAGTGAAATCGTACCCGTCGGCGCGATTGACAGCAGGTGTGAATTGCGGATGCCGTGTTTTTGGATGTCTGCGCGGAGATTTTCCGGTAGACGGGAGGCAAAATTGCCGCCCGACAGATATCGATTGGCGTCAAACAGTGGAAAGGCCCCACGCTCTTCGGCCAGCGCCACTGACGCTGCATAAGCACGATCACGCAAGAACGCGGCGATCGTTGACGCCATGTCGCGCGCCGCTGGCGTGTCGTATCGCAGCCGCAACATGGCAAGTGCGTCTCCCAAGCCGGTAAAGCCAAGCCCGATGCGCCGCTTGGCGCGTGCTTCGTCATGCTGTGCGGAAAGGGGCCACTCGGTGACATCGAGGACGTTGTCGAGCATCCGCACCGCTGTTTCGATCACATCACTGAAAGCATCAAAATTGAACGAACAGTCTTGCGCAAAAGCCGCCAACACAAATCGTGTCAGATCGATCGAGCCAAGGCAGCAACAGCCGTACGGCGGCAGTGGTTGTTCACCGCAGGGATTGGTTGCCGCGATGGACTCACAATAGTTCAGATTGTTGTCACGGTTGATGGTGTCCAGAAACAAAATGCCCGGCTCGGCATGGTCGTAGGTCGACTGCATAATCTGCGCCCACAACCTGCGGGCGGGCAAGGTCCGATAAACCCATTGTCCGTCCGCGCGCCGAGATCCACCCGTTGCCATCACTTCAGGCGAGGGCTCGGCACGGTGTACCAGGTCAATCGGCCCATCCACCTCAACCGCCTGCATAAACGCATCGCTGACACCGACCGAAATATTGAAGTTGGTGAGCCCGCCGCCGTCCTTGGCGTGAATGAAAGTTTCAATATCCGGGTGGTCACAACGTAACACGCCCATTTGTGCGCCGCGGCGTGAACCGGCAGACTCGACGGTTTCACAGGAACGATCAAACACTTTCATATACGACACCGGTCCGCTTGCCCGCGAATCCGTACCGCGCACCCATGCGCCTTCCGGGCGGATTGCCGAAAAATCGTAGCCGACGCCGCCGCCACGCCGCATCGTCTCGGCGGCTTCGGCGAGCGCAGTATAGATTCCCGGGGTGCCGTCAACGACTTCGGTAATTGAATCACCGACCGGTTGCACAAAACAATTGATCAACGTCGCCGACAGTGTGGTGCCTGCCGCGGAATTGATGCGGCCGGCCGCGATAAACCCCGCCTCTTGTGCCGCAAAGAAACGCTGCGCCCATTCATCGCGTTGAACTGGACGTTCGACCGCCGCCAATGCGTTGGCCACACGCCAGCGGACCGCGTGCACGCTGGCCTCGTCGCCTTTAGCGTATTTCTCCAGCAATACCTCGCGTGAAATCGCTTGTTCGGGCAATGCGTTCAAATCAGACGACACGATCGACGACCTAGTGACAGCCTCATCGGCTGGAGCGGTATGACGCGTATCCATAAACATCCCAGGAAAAAAGGGTAAGTGACCTGCGGGCGGTCATTTGATCTGACCAACCGATGCCATGCGCTATTGTCGATCAATAGCTGATCGATCTCTTGATCCCCGTCAAATGTTGACCGGGATTCTGTGCGCGGGCAGCCTTGGGGCCGTTACCCGTCGCTGGCGGCTTGCTGCGAAGGTCCGTTGTTGCCGGATCGACAAGAACGATCAATTATTGGCAGGCAGACAGTCGCGGTAGGGTTGATGGGTCGCGGTGATCACGCACCGGCCAAGCCGGGCATTTGGGAATCATGCCAATTCGTTGAAATACGAATAGCCCTCGGTCAAACATAACCCGCGCCGCCACTCAACAGGTTTGTCACCGTATGTATAGGCAACCCGGTCGACGCTCAACAATGGCGCGCCTACCGACAACTTCAGATGTTTGGCGGAGATCCGGTCGGCCGCGACCGCCTTGATTTTCTCCTCCGCCCGAATCATGCGCACGCCATAGGCGGACTCGAGGAAGCTGTAGATTGAACCGTGCGATGCCTCGAGTGACGCCATCGCCAGCCCGGGGAACTCCGCGTTGGTCAAATGTATCTGGTCGAAGATGAGCGGACGTCCGGCAAATACCAGCAAGCGCTTGATGACCGTGACTAAGGTTCCGGTACGCAACGCGAGCGTTGCCGCCGTGACAGCATCCGCTTTCACCCGCTCCAAGCCGATAAATGTTGTGGTTGGATGAACCACCGCACCGACATGGCTCCGGTCATCGCGTCGGACCCGCAAAAAGCGATATTGTTGACTGGGCGCGGTATGGGTGGCGACAAAGGTACCCTTACCCTGCCTTCGTACAACAATGAATTCCGCCGCCAGCGCATCAATTGCCTTGCGCACGGTACCCTGGCTGACGCCGAAACGGGTTGCCAGCTCCATTTCCGACGGAATCGCCTCACCGGGCTTCCATTCGCTGGACACCAGGCTTTTTGTAATAAGCGTCTTGATTTGCTCGTAAAGCGGCTGGAAGCTGGGCGTGGCGGACGACGGCATGTTGGGCGGGGATACATTGGTCATGGCGAAATATTAGCATCGATTATGTATTTATGTCTTATATAAGATATAAGTCTTATTGACTTTTTTGAAACACGCTTTAGAATTGTTGCATTGCAGCAGCAGTGTGCCATTTTTCGATTCTCGATACTTTCACAGACGACATCGCAATGACCCCATTTCTCCGACCGCGCCGTTCAATGCTTTATGTTCCCGGCTGCTTCCAGCGTTTTTTGAACAAGGCGCGAACCGTCAAGGTCGACTCGGTGATCTTCGACCTGGGCGATTCGGTACTGGTTGAAAACAAGGCGCTTTCGCGCACCCAGGTGGTCGAGGCGATTTTGTCCGGTGGTTACGGACGCCGCGAATTGGTGGTGCGGGTAAACGATCTGGACTCGCCATGGGGTCTTGATGACGTCAAGGCCGTCGCGCGCATCGGCGTAGACGCCGTGTTATTTCCGAATATTGAATCGCGGCAGGATGTGATTGATGCACTCGCGGCATTGGATGCCGCAGGCGGTTCACATTTGCCGATCATGGTGATGATTGAAAGTCCGATTGCGGTGTTGCGCGCCGAGGAAATTGCCGCCGCATCAGACCGGATTGCGTGCCTGATCATGGCCACGTCGGATTTGATCACGCAGTTACACGGCCGAAAAACGCCCGACCGCATCCCGTTGCACTACTCACTCTCCCACGTATTGCTGGTGGGTCGCGCCTATAAACGTGCCGTGGTTGACGGCATCAGCATCGATATCAAGGACATGCATTCCTTTGAAATGGCGTGCCGCCTGACGCGTGACCTCGGCTTCGACGGCAAATCGCTAGTGCACCCCAATCAACTTGCCTATTGTAATGACGCCTTCACACCAAAGGCGACAGAGGTTGCTTACGCATATGAAGTGATTGACGCGCTTGAGGTTGCGCATCGCGACGGACGCGGCACCATCATGCTCAACGGCCGGCTGGTCGAGGGGCATCATGTGGCGGCATCCAAACGCATCATTGCGCTTGCACAAATGATCAAGGAACTGGAATCGGCCTGAGACCACCTCCATGAGACCGCTTTCCGGCTATTTTTTCGGCGACTACCTTGTCGGGCAAAAATTTGTCCACGCCACCCCGCGCACCATCACCAACGGCGATACCGCGCTTTATCAGGCGTTGACCGGTTCGCGTAATCCGCTGCATTGCAGCGAACCCTTTGCACATTCACTCGGCTACCCGTCGTCGCCGGTTGATGACATGCTGGTGTTTCATATTGCGTTTGGCAAGACCGTCGCCGATGTTTCTTACAACGCGGTGGCAAATCTTGGTTACGCCGATTGCCGCTTTATCCGACCGGTATTCGTGGGCGACACCATACACGCGGAATCTGAAATTATCGGATTGCGCAAGAACAGCAGCGGCAAGACCGGCGTGGTGTATGTGCGCTCCAATGCATTTAATCAAAACGACCAAATGGTTCTGACCTGGGTGCGCTGGGTAATGGTGCATTGCGCGTCGGCCGATTCCCAAGTCAACACAGGACAGGCAATCGCGCCGGAATTTGCCGCCTTTGTCGCGCCCGACAACTTGCATGTACCGCCATTTTTCCGTGCGTCAACGCAAGTGGCTGGCGCGACCGGCAGCCGGCACTTTTGGGATGATATTGTGCTGGATGTACCGATCAAACATCCGGCCGGCATGACGCTTGATGAAACCGACCACACACTTGCCACCAAGCTTTACCAAAATACGGCGCGGGTGCATTTTGACGCGCACCATATGACCGGTTCACGTTTCGGCCGGCGGCTGGTCTACGGCGGTCAGGTGATCTCAATTTGCCGCGCCCTGTCCTTCGACGGCCTTGAAAACGCACTGTCAGTCGCCGCCATCAACGCCGGTGCGCACACCAACCCAACCTTTGCAGGCGACACGCTGTACGCCGTCTCGACGCCGATCGCCAAGTGGCCGTTGAGCGCACAGATTGGCGCGCTCCGCGTCCGGCTCGCCGGGTACAAGAATGTCGACCCCAATACGGTCGCTTCTGCATCGATGACCGATGCGCAACGCGTTCTTGACCTTGATTACACCATCCTGATGCAACGTCAAGCTTGATCCGACCAAACTTTAGACCTCTTGAAGACAACCATCATGTCAACCGTCCACCCTGATACCGCCCTGTTCGCCGGGGAAAAACCGTTCCCGATGATCGCCTCGTGCGAACACTTTGCCGGCAGCGAAAAGCTGATCCTGAAAGCACTTGCGCTTCAGGATAGCCTTGGTCCGGTGTTTGATATCACCTGCGACTGCGAAGACGGCGCGCCGGCTGGCCAGGAAAAATCCCACGCCGAAATGATTGTGCGGGTGCTCACAAGTGACGCCAACAAACACAAAATGGCGGGTGCGCGCATTCACGATCACTCCCATCCGCACTGGCGGCAGGATATCGATATTCTGGTCGGCGGTGCGGGTGCCGTTCTGCGCTACATCACGATCCCGAAGTCGACTTCTCTTGAAGACGCGGCCGACATGATCGACTATGTACGCGCGGCAGCGGCGAAAAATACGATCGACCGCAGTATTCCGATCCATATCCTGGTTGAAACCCATGGCGCACTGCGCGACGTTCATCAAATCGCGGCGTTACCTGACATCGAAGTGCTTGATTTTGGACTGATGGATTTTGTCTCGGCGCACCACGGCGCGATTCCGGCATCAGCGATGCGTTCGCCCGGGCAGTTTGAACACCACCTGATTGCGCGCGGCAAGGCGGAGGTGGTGGCGGCGGCACTCGCCAACGGTGTTGTGCCCGCCCACAATGTCTGCCTGGATCTGAAGAACACCGAGGTGGTAAAGGCTGACGCGTTGCGCGCGCGCAATGAGTTCGGCTTCCTGCGCATGTGGTCGATCTACCCCGCACAAATCCAGCCGATTGTCGACGCCATGCAGCCCGATCACTCCGAGGTTGAGGATGCCGCCAACATTTTGCTCGCCGCCCAGGCAGTTGACTGGGGCCCGATCCAATACAAGGGCGAATTGCACGACCGGGCCACCTATCGATACTTTTGGGAGCTGCTGCAAAAGGCCAAGGTGACTGGCGTTAAAATAACCGCCGAGGCCGACGCTGCTTTTTTTGCCGCATGACCCCTAATTGGTTGTCCCAACATTCTTGATCGGTAATCAAATGATGCAATCTGCCGGCGCAAAATTCCGCCAAGCCCTGATAGACGAAAAGCCGCTGCAAATCATCGGCACAATCAATGCCAATCATGCATTGTTGGCCAAGCGCGCCGGCTACCGTGCAATTTACCTTTCCGGCGGCGGTGTTGCGGCCGGCTCACTCGGCATGCCCGATTTGGGCATCAACAACCTCGACGATGTGCTGACCGACATTCGTCGCATCACCGACGTGTGTGACCTGCCATTGCTGGTTGACATCGACACCGGCTTTGGTCCATCCGCATTCAACATTGCCCGCACCGTCAAGTCACTCATCAAGTTCGGCGCGGCGGCGTGCCATATCGAAGACCAGGTCGGCGCCAAGCGTTGTGGCCACCGGCCAGGCAAGGAAATTGTCACCCAACAGGAAATGGTCGATCGTGTCAAAGCGGCGGTCGACGCCAAAACCGATGCCGATTTCTTCATCATTGCCCGCACGGATGCGATTCAAGTCGAAGGTGTTGACGCCGCTCTTGAACGTGCAGTCGCTTTCGCCGAAGCCGGTGCAGACGGCATCTTTGTTGAGGCCGCGTACGATTTACCGACCTACAAACGTTTTGTGGAAGCGACGAAAAAGCCGATTCTTTGCAACATCACGGAGTTTGGTAAAACACCGTTCTTCACCACCGACGAGTTGCGCGCCGCCGATGTTGCAATGGTCTTATATCCGCTGTCAGCCTTTCGCGCAATGAACAAGGCGGCTGAAACGGTTTATGAGGCGATCCGCCGCGACGGCACACAAAAAAATGTCGTCAACATCATGCAGACCCGCGAAGAGCTCTACGACCGAATTGGCTATCACGCGTTTGAACAGTCGCTGGATAAACTCTACGCCGCCAAAAAATAATGCCGGATGTTTCCACCCTGCTGCTACGCACCTTCCCATCGCCGGTCGAATTGCGCACCCCGCGCGTGTTGTTGCGTCAATGGAAGGACAGCGATGCCGGTGCATGGTCTGCAATGAATGCCAACCCCGACGTTCGAAAATTTTTTCCGAAATTGCTGTCGGCCGATGAAGCCGCCAGCGAGATGTCGCGCATTCGCGCCGGAATCCAACAACGTGGTTGGGGAATGTGGGCCATTGAGATCCCGAATATCCATCCATTTGCCGGCTTTGTCGGCTTGAGCGTGCCCGGCTTTGAAGCGCCGTGGATGCCTGCGGTTGAAGTTGGTTGGCGGCTTGCACGCGACGCGTGGCACCAGGGGTACGCAACCGAGGGTGCCGCGGCGGCGCTTGATTTTGCGTTTGCCCACCTGCAATTGCCGCAGGTTGTGGCCATGTCGGTCGCCACCAACACGCCATCACACCGGGTAATGGACCGGTTGGGCATGGTGCGGGATGCGGCGGGCGATTTTGATCACCCGCGTGTGCCAATGGATTGGCCGCTCAAGCGCCATTTACTGCATCGGATTTCGCCGGCGCAATGGCAACAACGAATGGCCCAACAATGATTCTGGCATTCGATCACGTGCAGGTTTCCATCCCGTCCGGGCAACTCGACAGCGCGCTCGCCTTTTATGTTGATATGCTGGGTTTTAGCCGTGTGCCAAAACCCGCCGACATGCGCCAAACCGGCGCGTGGTTAACGCAGGGCGCGGTCAACTTGCATCTCGGCGAAGAAGATGTGTTTGCCGCTTCCGGGTATGCCCACCCGGCCTTGCGCGTTGACAACTTTCAAGCATTGATGAGCATTGCGGAGCAAAAAGGCTTGAAAACCCGCTTGGATAAAGGACCTTCTGGTTTCCATCGGGGATCAATCTGGGATCCATTTGGCAATCGAATTGAATTGATGCAAAAACTGTGAGGAGACACAATGTCGGACGCTACAAACACCGCGCCTGCGGGACCCAAGGTTAAAAAATCCGTCGCGTTATCCGGTGTGGTCGCCGGCAATACCGCTCTGTGCACTGTCGGCCTCACCGGCAACGACCTGCACTACCGCGGTTACGACATTCTCGACATGGCCGAGCAATGCGAATTCGAAGAAATCGCACATCTACTTATCCACGGCAAACTACCAACCGCGACTGAGCTGAAATCGTACAAGGCCAAGCTGAAGTCGTTACGCGGGATTCCTGTCGCAGTGCAGGACGCACTTGAATCGCTGCCCTCTTCGGCGCATCCAATGGATGTCCTGCGTACCGGCTGTTCCGCACTCGGCTGCAATCTGCCGGAAAAAGACGACCACAGCCTGGCGGGGGCAAAAGACATTGCCGATCGCTTGATGGCCTCGTTTGGCTCAATGCTGTTGTACTGGTATCACTTCGCGGTCAACGGCAAACGCATCGACGTTGAAACCGACGATGACTCAATCGGCGGCCATTTTTTGCACCTATTGCACGGCAAGCCGCCATCCGATGCATGGGTCAAGGCCATGCACGTCTCGCTGAATCTCTATGCTGAACACGAGTTTAATGCCTCCACGTTTACCGCCCGTGTCATTGCCGGTACTGGCTCCGATATGTATTCGGCAATCACCGGTGCGATCGGCGCGCTACGCGGCCCCAAGCATGGTGGTGCAAATGAAGTCGCGTTTGATATCCAATCGCGTTATGACAATCCGGATGAGGCAGAGGCCGACATTGTCAGACGCGTTGCCGAAAAACAAGTCATCATCGGGTTTGGGCATCCGGTTTACACCATCTCTGACCCGAGAAACGTCGTCATCAAACGTGTTGCGGAGGGACTCGCCAAGGCCCAGGGCAATATGAAGCTCTACAGCATTGCAGACCGGTTGGAGGCGGTGATGATGCGGGAAAAGAAAATGTTCCCGAACCTCGATTGGTTCAGCGCCGTGAGTTATCACATGATGGGCGTGCCAACGTCAATGTTTACGCCACTCTTTATTATCAGTCGGACCTCTGGCTGGGCGGCACACGTGATCGAGCAGCGTATCGACAATAAGATCATCCGGCCAAGCGCGAATTACATCGGGCCGGACGATTTGCAATTTGTACCGATCGCCAAACGGGTGTGATTGCCCGTTAACCCCCGCAGCAGAATTGGAATCCAATGAATACGCAATATCGCAAGCAACTGCCAAACACCACGCTCGATTTTTTTGATGCACGCGCCGCGGTTGACGCCATCCAGCCCGGCGCCTACGACAAACTGCCTTATACCTCGCGCGTCTTTGCCGAGAATCTTGTGCGCCGCTGCGATCCGACCACGCTGACGGCGTCGCTCACACAAATCATCGAGCGCAGACGGGACCTTGATTTTCCGTGGTTCCCGGCGCGGGTGGTGTGTCACGACATCCTCGGCCAGACTGCCCTGGTTGACCTTGCCGGATTACGTGACGCCATCGCCGACCAGGGTGGCGATCCGGCCAAGGTCAATCCGGTGGTGCCTGTGCAACTGATCGTCGACCACTCACTCGCGGTTGAATGTGGCGGTTTTGACCCGCAGGCATTCGAAAAAAATCGCGCGATTGAAGACCGCCGCAACGAGGATCGCTTTCATTTCATCGACTGGACAAAAAATGCCTTCCACAATGTCGATGTGATTCCGGCCGGCAACGGCATCATGCACCAAATCAATCTGGAAAAAATGTCGCCGGTCATCCACGCGCAGAACGGCATTGCATTCCCGGATACCTGCATTGGCACCGACAGCCACACACCACACGTTGATGCGTTGGGTGTGATTGCCATCGGTGTTGGTGGTCTGGAAGCCGAAAATGTCATGCTCGGTCGCGCCTCATGGATGCGACTTCCTGAAATTGTCGGCGTTGAACTGTCCGGCCGCCCGCAACCGGGCATCACGGCAACCGATGTGGTGCTGGCCATGACCGAATTTTTGCGCAAATCAAAAGTGGTCGGTGCGTACCTTGAATTTTATGGCGTTGGCGCGGCCGCACTTACCCTGGGGGATCGTGCGACGATTTCCAATATGGCGCCCGAGTATGGCGCAACGGCGGCAATGTTTTCCGTCGATCAGCAAACGATCAATTACCTGAAGTTGACGGGTCGTGACGACGCACAGGTCAGGCTGGTGGAGAATTACGCACGTGTGGCGGGACTCTGGTCGGGCGCCGACGCAAACGCGCTAAAGGATGTCGTCTACGAACGTCTACTGTCATTTGATCTCTCGACCGTCGTACGCAACATGGCCGGCCCGTCGAATCCACACGCCCGCGTGGCAACAGCCGACCTTGCAGCCAGGGGCATCGCCAACAAATGGAACGATGTCGCCGGCGTAATGCCCGACGGGGCCGTGATCATCGCCGCAATCACCAGCTGCACCAACACATCCAATCCACGCAACGTGATTGCCGCCGGCCTGCTTGCGCGCAACGCGAATCGTGCCGGTCTCACGCGCAAACCGTGGGTGAAAACTTCGCTCGCGCCGGGCTCCAAGACCGTTGCGCTGTATCTTGAAGAAGCGGGATTGATGGGCGAGCTGGAAGCGCTCGGTTTTGGCATCGTCGCCTTTGCCTGCACTACTTGTAACGGCATGTCCGGCGCGCTCGACCCCAAGATTCAGCAGGAAATTATTAACCGTGATTTATACGCCACCGCCGTGTTATCCGGGAATCGCAATTTTGACGGCCGCATCCATCCCTATGCAAAGCAGGCATTTCTGGCGTCGCCGCCGTTGGTGGTCGCCTATGCCATCGCCGGCACCGTGCGTTTTGATATTGAAAAAGATTCATTTGGCAACGACAGTCTCGGCAAACCGATTTTGCTCAAGGATCTTTGGCCGTTGGATGAAGAAATTGATGCCATCGTCGCATCGAGCGTCAAGCCCGAGCAATTCCGCAAGGTTTATTTCCCGATGTTTGAAGGCCGTGCAAGCAGCGCAACCAGGGTTAGCCCGCTTTACGATTGGCGGGGCGACAGCACCTACATCCGCCGCCCGCCGTATTGGGAGGGTGCGCTCGCCAGCCCGCGCATGCTGACCGGCATGCGGCCGCTCGCGGTATTGGGCGATAACATCACCACCGACCATCTTTCGCCGTCAAATGCCATCATGGCCAATAGTGCGGCGGGAGAATACCTGACCAAGATGGGCCTGCCCGAGGAAGACTTTAATTCATACGCCACGCATCGCGGCGACCACCTGACAGCACAGCGCGCAACGTTTGCCAACCCCACGCTCGTCAACGAAATGGCGGTTGTTGAAGGCGTTGTCAAGCGCGGTTCACTGACCCGCATCGAACCAGAGGGCAAGGTGACCCGCATGTGGGAGGCGATTGAAACCTACATGTTACGCAAGCAGCCGTTGATCATCATCGCCGGCGCCGACTATGGACAGGGCTCGTCGCGTGATTGGGCGGCAAAAGGTGTGCGGCTTGCGGGTGTTGAGGCGATTGCCGCAGAAGGCTTTGAGCGTATTCACCGCACAAACCTGGTCGGCATGGGCGTATTGCCGCTTGAGTTCATGCCGGGCACCACGCGTCTGACGCTGGCCCTCGATGGTACGGAGACCTATGACGTGGTCGGTGAGCGCACACCGCGTGCAACGTTGACACTCGTGGTCACCCGCAACAGCGGTGAGCGGCTGAACGTGCCTGTCATGTGCCGGCTCGACACGGCGGAAGAGGTCTCGGTCTACGAGGCGGGTGGCGTGTTGCAACGGTTCGCCAAAGATTTTTTGGAATCTGCAAAGGCCGCATAACAATGTCCCAGCCAAGTGCACCGCAAATCCGCATCCCCGCCACCTATATGCGCGGCGGCACCAGCAAAGGTGTGTTTTTCAAATTAACCGACCTGCCGAAACAGGCGCAAAAACCCGGCCCGACGCGTGATCAATTGTTACTGCGGGTGATCGGCAGCCCCGATCCCTACGGCAAACAAATTGACGGTATGGGCGCGGCAACATCGAGCACCAGCAAGACGGTGATCCTGGCAAAAAGTGACCGCGCCGATCACGATGTGGATTATTTGTTTGGGCAGGTATCAATCGACCAGCCGTTTGTCGACTGGAGCGGCAACTGCGGCAATCTGTCCGCCGCCGTCGGCCCCTACGCAATCAGCAATGGTCTGGTTGACGCAGGCCGAATTCCCGCCAACGGCGTCGCAATTGTGCGCATCTGGCAAGCCAACATCGGCAAGACCATCATCTCGCATGTGCCGGTGACCAATGGTCAGGTCCAGGAGACCGGTGATTTCGAATTGGACGGTGTCACCTTCCCGGCAGCCGAAGTGCAATTGGAATTCATGGACCCGGCGGCGGAAGAACCCGGTGCGGGCGGCGCAATGTTTCCAACCGGTAATTTGGTTGATGATCTCGATGTACCGGGTGTCGGCGTGTTGAAGGCGACCATGATCAATGCCGGTATCCCGACCATTTTTGTCAATGCCGACGCCATCGGCTATCGCGGATGCGAATTGCAGGATGCCATCAATGGCGATGCCAACGCACTGGCAATGTTTGAAACAATCCGTGCCCATGGCGCGATCAAAATGGGGCTCATTAAAAACGTCAGCGAGGCTGCCAAACGCCAACATACGCCCAAAATCGCATTTGTCGCAAAACCGGCCAACTATGTGTCGTCCAGTGGCAAGCCGGTTGCCGCAGGCGACGTCGATTTGCTGGTTCGTGCGATGTCAATGGGCAAGCTGCATCACGCCATGATGGGTACGGCGGCGGTTGCCATCGGGGTGGCGGCAGCCGTTCCCGGCACCCTGGTCAACCTCGCCGCGGGTGGTATTCCACGCTCCGCGGTCAGATTTGGTCACCCATCCGGCACGCTTCGGGTCGGTGCCGAGGCGGCAATGGTGAATGGTGAATGGCAGGTGACCAAGGCCATCATGAGCCGTAGCGCAAGGGTCTTGATGGAAGGTTTTGTTCGTGTTCCCGACGAACAGCGTTGACAACACCGCTCGGGTATATGCGGATGCCATCACTTCCCATCCCTTTTGTTTCCCGCAATTAGGCCGACAATGGCCTTAAAATTACCAATCCCATCAAATCTGCCGTTACGTCGTTCCCGCCTCTAAAGGAATCAGCATGTCCCATAACACCCACAACACACTGCAGTCATTTAAGTTGGCGTCCGGCAAAAACGGACAGTTTTATTCGCTGCCCGAACTCGCCAAGACCTACCCAAACGTGGCAAAGCTGCCGGTATCGATCCGGATTGTGCTTGAGGCGGTATTGAGAAATGTTGATGGCAAAAAAGTCACGGAAGAACACGTAAAGCAACTCGCCAACTGGCAGCCCGGCGATCAGCGTTCAAACGAGATTCCATTTATTGTCGCCCGCGTGGTGTTGCAGGACTTTACCGGCATTCCGTTGTTGGCCGACCTGGCGGCGATGCGCGGCGTGGTCAGCAAGATGGGCAAGAATCCAAAAATGATCGAGCCATTGGTACCCGTTGATCTGGTGGTCGACCACTCGGTACAAGTCGACAACTACGGCACCGCAGACTCGCTCGATCTGAACATGAAACTCGAATTTCAACGCAACGTCGAGCGTTACCAATTCATGAAGTGGGGAATGCAGGCGTTTGACACATTCAAGGTCGTGCCACCCGGCATTGGCATTGTGCATCAGGTCAACCTTGAGTACCTCGCACGCGGCGTACACAGCAAGGCCGGCGTTTATTACCCGGACACACTGGTTGGGACCGACTCACACACCACCATGATCAACGGTATCGGTGTGGTCGGCTGGGGTGTCGGCGGCATCGAGGCCGAAGCCGGCATGCTGGGGCAGCCGGTGTATTTCCTGACGCCGGATGTGGTCGGTGTCAATCTTACCGGCAAATTACGCGAGGGCGTAACCGCAACCGACCTCGTGTTGACCATAACCGAATTACTGCGCAAGGCAAAGGTGGTTGGCAAGTTTGTTGAATTTTTCGGCCCCGGTACGGCGTCACTCGCGCTGCCCGACCGCGCCACCATTGCCAACATGGCACCGGAGTACGGTGCGACCATGGGTTTTTTCCCGGTTGACGATACCACTGTTGATTATCTCAAGTCGACCGGCCGCACCGCAGACGAACTCGATGCATTCAGCAGCTACTTCAAGGCGCAGGGTTTGTATGGTGTGCCGATGAAGGGTGATTGCCATTATTCGACAACACTCGAATTTGATCTCGATTCAGTCCGTGCATCACTTGCCGGTCCGAAACGGCCGCAGGACAGAATTGAATTGGGCGACATGAAGTCACAATTTGCGTCGCTGTTTTCCAAGCCGGTTGCCGAAAATGGATTTGCCAAGTCGGCCGATGACCTGGGCAAACGATTTCCAACCAAGGGTGGCGTTGACCTTGGCTCGGGCGATGTGTTGATTGCCGCCATCACTTCGTGCACCAACACGTCCAACCCTGGCGTTTTGCTCGCTGCGGGTCTGCTGGCGAAAAAGGCGGTTGAAAAAGGTCTGAAGGTTGCACCGCATATCAAGACCTCATTGGCGCCCGGTTCGCGGGTGGTCACCGATTACCTGACCAAGGCCGGTCTGCTCACGTATCTGGAACAGCTCGGCTTTTATCTGGCGGGTTATGGCTGCACCACCTGTATCGGCAACGCAGGTGATCTGACGCCGGCATTCAACGAGTCAATTCAATCAAACGATTTGGTGGCGGCGGCGGTATTGTCGGGCAATCGAAATTTCGAAGCACGCATACATCCGAATATCCGCGCAAACTTTCTGGCGTCACCGCCGTTGGTGGTGGCCTATGCCATTGCCGGCACCGTGCTAAAGGATCTCGAAACCGAACCGGTCGGCCATGGCACCAACGGCCCGGTGTTCCTGAAGGACATCTGGCCGACCAGTGCGGAAGTCGCCGCTGTCATGAACTTCGCCAAAGACCCGGCAACCTATCAACGTCTGTATTCAAATCTTGGCGCAGACAACCCGCTTTGGCAAAACATCAAGGGCGTTGACGGACAGGTGTACGATTGGCCGACCTCGACTTACATTGCCGAACCACCATTTTTCGGCGACAACTTCGGCATGTCCGCCGGCGTCGCGCACGACGTCAAGGGTGCGCGTGCACTGGGCATTTTCGGTGACTCGGTGACCACCGACCACATCTCACCCGCCGGCTCCATCAAGGACTCTTCGCCGGCCGGAAAGTACCTGATCAACCATAAAGTACTAAAGCCCGATTTCAACAGCTATGGTGCACGCCGCGGCAATCACGAGGTGATGATGCGCGGTACATTTGCCAACGTCCGCATCAAAAATTTGATGCTGCCGTTGAATGCCGACAAATCACGTATCGAGGGCGGCTTCACACTTTTGCAACCGGGTGGTGAACAAACATCGATTTACGATGCCGCCATGCAATACGTTGCGGCTGGCACAGCGACCGTTGTTTTTGGCGGTGAAGAATACGGCACCGGCTCATCGCGGGATTGGGCGGCCAAGGGCACACAATTGCTCGGCGTGAAAGCCGTTATTGCCAAGAGCTTTGAGCGCATCCATCGTTCCAATCTGGTTGGCATGGGTGTGCTTGCGTGCCAATTCAAGAACGGCGAATCTGCTGAAACGTTGGGACTCAAAGGCGACGAGTCGTTTGACATCACCGGGATTGAAAACGGTATCAAGCCGCAAATGGATGTGACGCTTACCATCACGCGCAAGGACGGCAGCAAACACGCAACCACGTTATTGCTGCGCATTGACACGCCGATTGAGGTTGACTACTACCTGCACGGCGGTATCCTGCCATATGTGTTGCGGGAACTGATCGGCAAGGCGGCATGATCGGACGTCTGGCGAACGATTGTCATCCGCTTTATTGCTGACTTTTCGATTCAGAAACAGACAAGCCGGGCTCGCCCGGCTTGTCTGTTTCTGATGTCGGGCGGAACTATCATCCGATCCAGCAGTCGATCACTCTCACGACCTTGTCGATTCCTTCACAAATGCATCCGCTACCGATTGTCCTTTCCCTGTGCATCTCCATATCAGCCGGCGCGGTGCTGGCGAACCCATCGCCACCGGCAAATACACCGGTGCCACCATCGGCTGATACGGAAACATTGCTGATTGTCGGTGAACAACCCGGCCCGGGCATGTGGAAGGTGTCGCGCGGAAACAATGTACTTTGGATCGTCGGCACACTCACGCCCGTTCCGCAAAATATGACCTGGCGCGCCAAGAGTCTCAAAGCTGTCATCGCGCAATCACAGGAGGTCCTCCGCGAACCAACCATCAGTGTGTCGATGAAACAGATCGGCTATTTTACGGCGCTGACCATGCTGCCATCGGCAATGGAAGCGCGGAAAAATCCGGACAACGCGATGCTCAAGGACATTGTCCCACCAGATCTGTATCCGCGTTGGTTGTTGCTGCGTGACAAGTACGTTGACCAATACAACACCGACAACGAGGACACTGATATCGAACGATGGCGGCCGATGTTCGCCGCGCTGCATCTGTATTCGAAGGCGATTCGCAAGTCCGGACTCACCAATACCAACGCGGTTTGGCCGGTAATAGACGAAAGTGCAAAAAAGTACCGCGTCAAAGTCACCGAACTCAAATTGGAGCCACCGGTCAATAACGCGCGTTCAGCACTGAAGGAATTCCGCGCGAATCGATTGGCAGATTTGGATTGTTTTGCCAAGACCATCACGCGTATTGAGACCGATCTGGACGCCATGCGGTCACGCGCCCGGGCCTGGGCGGTTGGTGATGTTGACCAACTGCGCCGCTTTCCCGTTTCCGACCAACGTGCCGCCTGCCAGGAGGCGATTACCAATGCGTCGTTTGTCAAAACGCTTGGTGCGCAAAATATTCCGGCGCAACTTGAAACGCTCTGGCTTACCAGTGCAGAAAATGCGCTGACAAAAAATGCCGTCACCGTTGCAGTCCTGCCCATCGCGCAACTGGTCACGCCAGATGGTTATTTGGCAAAGTTACGCCAAAAGGGCTACGTTGTGACCGAACCGGAAACAGAATGACACGGATTGCGACGGCGATTCAAGGTTGAATTCAGTGCAAGCCTGAACACGCGTATCCGGACAAATTTCCGCACAAGTTACGCCCATGGTTACGGCATCGACTAAAATCCAGCAATGCAGACGCAACCAAACAGGCACGGCGGAATTTTTATTGCGATGGCGCTTGCGTCAATGCTGGCGGGATGCGCCACACAACAGCGGCCGATCGTTGCGCCTGTCAATACAGCCTCATCGCAGTCATCGAAACCGGCTGAAAACACCCGGACTGCGGCTCTGCAACGGCTCGTCGACGAAGCTGCAGCTCTCATGCCGCTGGCGACATCCGATTTGGCAAAGCGTTTTCTTCGCGCCACCGATGGCCTGCCGTCTGTTGCCACCCGTACCGCCTTTCGCGATGACAACACACGCGAGTTCTTCTCGCCAACCGAGGCCACTGCGCTGCCCGCCGCGCGCCGCGAAAAACTTGCCGCGCTGGAACTTGATGAATACCGTTATTACTTCACCAAATACGGCACGCCACTCGCGTATGTCCGCGCGCTTGACCTGGCGGCCACACACGGCTTCACCGAACCAAAAAGCGCGCACATCCTCGATTTTGGTTATGGTTCGATCGGCCATTTGCGACTGCTCGCTAGTCTTGGTGCACACACCGTCGGCGTCGATCCTGACAGTTACCTTGGTGCGTTATATCGGGAGCGTTCCGATCAGGGCGTGGTTGCACCCGCGCGCGGCATCTATCGCGGCACCCCGGGAACGGTCACCCTTGCCCACGGCCGTTGGCCGAAAGACGCAGCGATTGCCGAACTCGTCACACGCGGCGGCCCATATCAGTTAATCCTGTCAAAAAACACCCTTAAACGCGGTTATCTGAGGCCTGAGCGACGCGCCAACAAGAACCAACTGATCGATCTGGGTGTGACTGACGATGCTTTCCTAAAATCGGTTTATCAAGTACTGGCACCGGGCGGACTGATGGTCATTTATAACCTTGCGCCGAAACAATCGGCCAACGACAAGCCATTCTTGCCGCAGGCTGATGCCCGTTCGCCGTTTACACGCGAACAATTCATCAAGGCCGGCTTTACCATCACCGCGTTCGACGCGGAAGATCATGCGTTTGTGCGCCGCATGGGGTTGGCCGCCGGCTGGGATAAAAACGACAAAGGCGAGGTCGTGAATGACCTCTCGGCAAATTTGTTTGCAATGTTCACCATTGTTGCGCGGCCGCTGTAAAATCGCCGCTGATTAATACCCAACCATCCACTATATTTTCAGATTCTGATGATGCTGACCCCACACGCATTGCCTGCCAGACAGTTCGCCAATATCAATATCCCGGCGCGTGCAACAGCGTTGGTTACCTTCGGCCTGATGCTTGTTTTGATATCCGCTTGCGGCAAGAGTGAACGGGTTGTCACCACCGAGGAACGACTAAAGTCCGTGCAATCCAAGCAGGAAACGCAGCCGGATTTTTACGCGCCGCGCAAGACAGTCGACTATATGGCGGACCTCAAGTCCATCCGCGAGTCCGGCCCAAAGCCGGACGCCGTGGCAAAGCCGGATGCAGCCGGACCTGCAAAGATTGATGCCGCCAAGTCTGTTGCAGCCGACACCCGTCCGGCAACACCGCCACCCGCACCGGTCGTCGCGCCGGTGCAACCCGCGCCAGCAGCGGTCGCTGCAGCGTCGCCGGCAACGGTGGTGGCGGCGGTTGCACCGAGGCCCGCCGCCGATACAACAGTCACCGTAATCAATCGTGAACAACCAGGATTTCCGCGTGAGGCGATTCGCCAGAATATTGAAGGCGGCTTAGTCAGGGCGCGCGTCAATATCAATGCCGCCGGGGACCCTACCCTGGTCTCCATTGTTTCTGCCCGCCCGGCGCGTGTGTTTGATCGTGAAGTTCAGGCGGCATTGATGAAATGGAAATTTAATGCCGGCACCGAAGGCCGCAGCTACGAAACCGAATTCAACTTCCAACGATAGTCATTTCCGATCCAAACAAAAACGCCGCACTTAGGTGCGGCGTTTTTGTTTGGGTGGTGGCTTAGCCGACCATGGCGACGTTGAGGTCGCTGTGGCTGGCTTGCGTTTTGTTGCCGGCGATTCCACACCCGACCGCTTGCGTCCTTCGCCGGCCGATCCTGCCGAGCCTTTTGCTGCCGTCTTTTCCGACGCATGCTCACGCACCGTTGACACTTTGCTTCTTGCAGCGCGCTCCGACCGGCGGGCGACCGCTGCGTCCGTCAAGTTGTGGGCAAA
Source organism: Burkholderiales bacterium (assembly GCA_031413695.1). Lineage (GTDB taxonomy): Bacteria > Pseudomonadota > Gammaproteobacteria > Burkholderiales > Usitatibacteraceae > UKL13-2. The sequence continues at coordinate 1,950 of JANOEV010000146.1, read as the reverse complement.
TTGTGAACGTCGGGTCGGGATGGTGGCAAACCCTGTCACCTCTTCGCGATCGTGATAGAGCTGTTTGATTTGCAACACCAACGGCTTGCCGGCGTCTTCACACGCCGCCGCGATCATGTCATGGCAGCGCAGCATCTCCGCATACCGTTTTTTCATCGGCAGCTTCAAATTAAAAATAATGTAGCGCGCCCAGTCATTGACCAACCAGGTCGATACCAGTCGTGCAATGCGCGACGGCGACTCAACCATGTCACAAACCATCCAGTCAACAGACACACGCGGGGCATATTTGAAGCCGTCCATGCGCATATGTTTAACCATGGCATTGTCGACCAAATCGCCTTTCAGATCGGCGTTGTCGACGGCGGTGACACGAATCCCGCGGCCCATCAACTGCCAGGTCCATCCGCCAGGTGCTGCGCCCAAATCGACCGCCCGCATATCGGGCTGCAAGGCCTGCGCCTGGTTTTCACCCAAAAATACCTGGAACGCCTCCGCCAGTTTGAGCGTCGAGCGTGACGGCGCATCATGCGGCATGCGGATGCGGGGAATGCCGAGCGGGTCCGGCTGCGAGAGCGTCACCTCGGCGACACCGACCCACGCTTGCCGGTCCGGCGTGATAAAAACATGTGCACGATACTTTGCATGGCCGGCGATCTTGTTTTGTGCAGACAATGCCTCACGCAACCGGGGTTCGATGGCCTTTGCCGCCCGCGACAGCACTTTTCCGTCGTTGGTATCGGGATATTCGACCCAGCAGTCGGTGACTGACAGAATATGGTTGAATTCAAGAAACGTGATTAATCGTTCCAATATCGGGTTAACGCGATCATTGCTTGTCAACGAAACCGGTGTGGTATGCGTCAATATCAGCTGCCGCGCGAAGGTCAGCGTCGATACGGCTGTCTCGTTCAACGCCTTCATGCGTGCGCCGGGTGCAACAACGAAACTGCTGTTTTCAACCAGGTTAGTCGCTGTGCAGTGAAAGCGGGCATGTAATTCTTCCGCCAAATCGCGTTCGAATCCGGCGCGGCAATACGCGAGCCAGGCTTGTTGCGGTTGAATATCTGCATCCATCACGACACTTTAGCCCAAAGTTCGGTCAAAACACCCAATCAATAGCCCGTCTCTCTCCGTACTTTAGACATCCAACCACGCACACTATTGCGTCAAAGTGCATTCTTCCCATTCTTTTCAAGAAAACAAATGAACCGACACACAATCTCCACATTGATTAACGCCAGCCTCGTCACCGGCGTAATGGCGCTGTCTGACCCGGCCGGCGCGCAATCAGCCGCCGCCGACTTCACACCGCTGCTAAAGCTGCGCAACACCGCCGCGGTTGAATCGCTCGCCCGCGAACGTATCGCCAAAAATGCCGGTGACGATGTGGCGCTTTGGTATCTGGGACGCGTGGTCGCCGGGGACGCAAAAAAGCGCGAGGACGTGATGGTGCGTGCCGAGCAGTGCATCAAGGATCTGCCGAAATCGGCGCGCTGCCATAACATGCTCGGCTCGCTTTACGGCGCGATGGCCATGTCGGGCGGCATGACCGGCGGGCTCAAATACGCAGGCAAGATCAAGGAGATGTTTGTGAAGGCGGTAGAGTTGGATCCGCGCAATTTTGATATGCGCCGCGACTTGAATCAGTTCTATCTGCAAGCGCCCGGTATCGCTGGCGGCAGCGTCCGCAAGGCAATCGACAGCAGCAATGAGTTCGGCAAAATCGACGGGGCGCGCGGACAATTGCTGCGTGCGGAAGTACACACCTATGAAAAGGAATTTGCCAAGGCCGAGACCATGTTGAAATCGATCAAACCCGGTACGGATACGGATCTGGCCGACAGCCTGCCGGGTGCGATGAGCAATCTGGGTTTTGCAATGATCAACAATGACCAAGCGGTAAAGGCGCAGAAGTTGTTCGAACAACAACTGGCCGCAACACCGACC
>JANOEV010000145.1:0-12489 GCA_031413695.1 Burkholderiales bacterium | reverse complement strand
AGGCGTTTTTCCAGGCCAGCCCTGGCCGTATCGAGCAAATAGTCATCGACCGACTCGCCATTCGGTGTCGGGAAATTGGGCATCCGCGATTTGCCGAGTGTAAATTCAAAGTGGCAGCGTCGGGCGATTTCAACGGCATTTTCGACCGCCTCGGGCACGTCGGCAAACAGCGCGACCATCTCGGCGGGTGTCTTGAAATATTGCTCCTCGGTAAAGTCGGTGCTGCGGCGTTTGTCACCGAGCACCTCGCCGCGCGCAATACAAACCCGCGCGTCGTGCGCCTTAAAATCGTCACGCTCGGTAAACTGTACCGGGTGGGTGGCGACCACCGGCAGGTCACTGACGCTCGCCAGATTGAGCGCAGCAGCAATATACGCTTCGTCACTGTCACGACCGGCGCGTTGCAACTCGATATAAAACGCCCCCTTAAAATCATCCGCCCAGGCATTGGCCAGCGTCAGCGCACGCTTGGTATCCGCCTGCAGCAAGGCCTGGCCGATATCGCCAAAGGATGCGCCCGACAGGGCAATCAGGCCGTTGGTGGTCGCATTTTTCAGCCAATCGCGGCGAATCTCGGCGTGGCCGCGCCACATGTTTTCACGATAGGCGCGCGTCAGCAGTTGGCACAAGTTGAGATAACCGGCCTCATTGCGGCACAGCAGCAGCAGGCGTGATGATTGGTCGCGATTTTTTTCGTTTTCAATCACCACCTCGCAACCAATGATGGGCTGTACACCACGGCCGCGCGCACGCTGGAAAAACTTGACGGCACCAAACAAATTGCCGATATCGGTAATCGCCAGCGCCGGCATCTTGCTGGCGGCGGCTTTTGCCACGGCGTCGTCAATCCGAACAATACCATCGGTGATGGAAAATTCGGAGTGCATCCGCAGGTGAACAAAGCGGGCTGCGGGCGCTGCGGACGGGGGATTGGGTGAACTCATTGGCGACCGGCATGAACAGGCATCAATTTTAACATTGACGACCGTCCGTCCCGGCGCAAACCGCGGTTATTGTTCTAAACAGTCAGGGGTGTGCCCGTGCGTGGTTTGCAATTTCTTCGGCCAACCGTGGCCAGAAAATTTCCGGCAAATCATGGCCCATGCCTTCAAGGATCAGTGCATTCGCCTGCCCGCCGCCTTCACGGATCGCGCGCGCGGTCTCAAGCCCGGCGGCGTACGGGACAAGTTCGTCCTCGTCGCCGTGTATCACCAGGGTCGGCACCTTGATCTGGCGGACGATATCGGTGCGGTCGTCGCTGGCGGCAATCGCCATCAGCTGCCGCGCCGCCCCATCGGCATTGCTGGCGCGCAATACATGACGTTCACAAAATGCCCGCAACGTCGGCTCATCCATCGGGTGTGAACGGCTGCCAATGATACGAATGACCTTGGCCATACGCTGGATCGCCCCTTCGATGTCACCCGGCTTGGCCGGCGGCGTCAATAGTGCCTTCATGGCGCGCCACGATGCCTTGGGCAGACTGCGACGACCGGTGGTCGACATGATCGACGTCAGACTGGCAATCCGCGCCGGCACCGAGGCGGCCAGATTCTGCGCGATCATGCCGCCCATGCTGGCGCCGACAATATGCACACGTGGCAGTTCAAGTGCGGCGATCAATGCCGCTGTGTCGGCCGCCATGTCGTCGATACGATACTGTGCCTTGATCGGCATACGCATCATGAATTTCACATACTCAAGCGGAACATTCGGCCGGCCCAGATGATTGAGCTGGGTGGACAAGCCGACATCGCGATTATCGAAACGAATGACGCGAAAGCCATGATCAGCGAGCATTTTGCAAAATGCGTCCGGCCAAAGAATCATTTGCACCGCCAACCCCATGACCAGCACAATCGGCGGATCAGTTTCGCGACCGATGGATTCGTAGTGCAGCGTGAGGCCGTTTGCGGCGATGTCGGGCATTGGGTCAGGCGTTATGAAGACGTTTGATGGCGCGCATCAAAACCAGCTATCGTCGCCCCGGGAAGTATCCCGATAAAAATATTGGCGCCAACCACTCCGGTCAAATTTTTTCCATCCGCCCTCTGCCTGGGCGAGCCGGTCGGCAACGGCATAAAGCGAAATGGGATTGAGTCCCATGCCGACATGACTGGCGAAGACTTCAATATTTTCCGCGTGCGCCGATTCGTTCTGATGTGAAAGTTGCCACGCCACCACGCCGTCGGAGCGCGAATAAATGGATGTCGTTGGTACCGGCGGCGCTTTTTTCATCCGCGCCAGCAGCTCAGGGTTGTTGAGTTTGTGGCCGCTGGCGTATTGATAAAAGCGCCAGGCGTTGGTGGCTTTGGGATCGCCTGCAAATGGTGTGCCGAGCGTGGTCACCGAGCGCACCAGCGTTGGCAGCTCCTTGGCAAACTCGCGCGCATAAATCCCGCCCAGACTCCAGCCGATCAGACTCACCTTGCGTCCGCTGTTCTTGTAGATTTCGCCGATGCGCTCGACACTTTTTTGCAGCACACCTTTGCGCGGCCCCATATTCGGGCCCAAGTCCCAACCGTAGGTGTCGTAGCCCTGTGCGGTGAGAAAGTTACGTAATGGCGCGGTCGAGAGATCACCGGCACCGAGCCCCGGAAAAACGATGACGGAATGACCGTCGCCTTGCGGTGCGTTCTTGAGCAGCGGCCATGCCGCCAGCGTGGCGCCCAGCTCCCACGGTGCACGTGACTCAAGCGCCATCAATAACGCATTTGGCGCTTTAAGTTGTTGTTCGATCAAGGCGATTTCTTCGCCAAAATCAGGGTCGAGTTGGCTCGCGTGCCGTGACATTTTTTTCTTCAGCGCCATGCCTTATGCCTTTCCTTTTGCCCGGTGTCCGGGTGTTTTTTTCACGGTCCGCCCGGCAACCGCTGCCGCTATTCTTTTGGTGACTTTTGGTGCAACTTTTTTCGCCGCTATTTTCGCTGCTTTTGCCGCAACTTTTTTTGTTGCGACCTTTGCGACCGTTTGTGTCAACTTTTTTGTCACCCTTTTTTTTGTTTCCGTTGCCAGCTTCGCCTTCATTTTTTTCAAAGGCTTGCGAACTACTGATTCTTTCACCAAAGGTGCGGCGGGCGTGATGATCTTCATCAATTCCTGATGCGCGTCTTGCATATACCCGATCAGCTTTTCGAGCTTTGGCACCTCGTTTTTTGCCGCGATAAAACCATAATCAAGCATGCCGGCGTAACTGTGAATGGTGATATTGAGTGCCAGACCATGGGTGACAATCGACACCGGGTAATAAGCGGTTAACCTGGCGCCCGCCATATACAGCGGCACGGGTGGGCCAGGCACATTGGAGATCACCACGTTTGCCACCACCGGAATGCGGTTGGTCGAGACAGCCGACTTGTAAAGCGGCGTAATGATGCTCATCAACCACGGAATACCGAGCGTCGGCAGGTCGGAGGTGGCGGTGGACATCATGCTTTTCATGGCACCCGTCATCGTCTTGGCGGATTGACTCGAGGCGCGGATGGCGGCGATACGTTTGGACGGATCGGCGATGTTGGTCGCCAGATTGATCAACATCATCGTCACTTGATTATTTTGTGTGGTGTCGCCGGCCGCACGCAGACTGGCCGGCACCGCACCAACCATTGACTTGGCCAACACCGCCTTGTCGTGCGCGAAGTATCGACGCAATGCGCCGGCACACGTTGCCAGCACCACGTCATTTAATTTGACGTCAAAGTATTTGGCGATTGCCTTGGTTTCATCCAACGGCAGGCGCGTGGTGAGAAACGCGCGTTTTGCCGTGACCGCCACGTTTAGCGGCGTGCGCGGACCGAGCTTGATGCCTTTGGGCAACATTTTTTTTGCCGCCTGCAGCGGTGTGTCGGTCGATTTCAGCGTGGCCACACTCGCCGCAATCCCGGCCATGTTGGCCACGCCCGACAATTGCTCGGAAGGTGCCCCCATTTTTTTTGCCTGTGATGCGGTCAGCGCAGAGACGCCCGCCTGGATACCCATGGCACCAATTGTTTTTATCGCCTCAGGAACCGCCCGCAATATTTTTCCGTATTGCGCCACGCTGGTCCGCAATGCTGCGGAAATCATGTTGGCGGCTGATGGGGTCAATGATGGCTTGCCCGGCCCCTTGGTGACGGCTGAATTGCGCGGTGGATGGGGTTCGAGGTCGAGTATCGCCTGCGCCAGCGCCGCACCGCCCTGACCGTCAAGGCCCGCATGATGAATCTTTGAATAGAAACCAACTTCGCCGGATTCAAGGCCTTCGATCACCATGAATTGCCACAGCGGCCGGTCACGATCCATCATGCTCTCATGCAGGTTCGCCACCGCCGCGTCGAGTTGCGCGCGGGTCCCGGGCTTGGGCAAAACCATTTCACGGATATGCCAATCCAGATCAACGTCGTCAGTTTGCAGCCAGATGGGATTGGCCAAATCAAACGGCATGAATGCAAGTTTGCGTGAAAACAGTGGCGCAAGATGCATGCGCGAGGCAATCAGCGTGCGGATGTCTTTGACAAAACCGCCTTTGTGCCGGGTCGGCTTTTCCAGCAGCATGAGACTGCCGACGTGCATCGGTGTCTCCGGCGTTTCCAGATACAAAAACAGTGCATCTAAGGCGGATAACTGATTGAGCATCAACTTTTCTCCTCGCGTGCCCTTCTCTGACGGAAGAACTCCCGCAATATTGCACTACTTTCATCCGCCATAACACCGCCGGTGAATGTTGTGTGGTGATTCAACTTGTCCTCGGCGGGAAGGTTGATCACCGAACCGCACGCACCACTTTTCGGCTCCGGCGCGCCCCACACCACCCTCGCCAGACGTGCGTGCAGCATGGCGCCGACACACATGGCGCATGGTTCGAGCGTCACATAGAGTGTGCAATCGACCAGGCGGTAGTTGTTGAGTTGCCGTGCGGCATCACGCAGGGCGACGATTTCGGCGTGTGACGTGGGGTCGTTCGATGTGATGGGCCGGTTAAAGCCGCGACCGACCACAACCCCACCCTTTACCACCACCGCACCGACCGGCACCTCGCCCTCTGCGGCGGCCAGCACGGCGAGGTCGAGCGCCTCGCGCATAAACAGCTGATTGTTTGCCTCAGCCATTGGCATTCTTTAAGAAAATAAAACGCCAATAAGGACGGACACCTTCAGGCAATATTGCCCTGAAACGCCCGCCAGAACTAGGTTTTCTAATTGCCATCACGGCGGGATCTATCACGAAGATCATTTTCATCAACGTGTAATTTATGCAGGAACCGGTGGACGATGGGCGCAAACATCACGCCCGCACTCATCACGAGCATGAGACCCGAATAAAGCGCATAACAACCCGAAAATATTTTTGCCGCGGTGGTTTCCGGCGTCGCCAGCGGCCCCATGCCGGACAGAATCATGGCCGCGTTGACAAACGCATCAGCCCAATCAAGCTTTGGAAAAAACCAGTGGTAACCCGCCATGCCGATCAGCAACGATACGGCGATGAGGCCAGCACCCAACAACACCGCCCGCATGAGACGCGAGATAAATTGCGGATGCGGAATGACCGGCTTGGAGACGGGTTCAAACATAACCGCACTTTACGCCGAAGCTACGCATCCACAAAGGCGTCAACCTCAATTTCCACCAGATGCGCCGGGTCGACCAATTTGGACACTTCAACCATGGTCGAGGCCGGGCGGATATCACCAAAAAATTCGCCGTGCACACCGCCGACCGCCTGCCAATCGGCGATGTTGGTCACATACAGCCGGGTGCGAACCACATCTCGCAAGCAAGCACCGGCCTCGGCCAGTGCACGTTCAATTTTTTGCAAGATGTAGCGCGTCTGCTCGGCTGCATTACCAACAGCAACCACCGCGCCGGTCTTGTCGGATGCGGTGGTGCCGGCAACCCAGATGTGATTGCCGATACGGACGGCGCGCGAATAGCCGACGATCGATTCCCAAGGGGTGTTCGAGGAGATATTTTTTCGTGCCATTATTCCCACTCAATGGTCGCCGGCGGCTTGCCGCTGACGTCGTACACCACACGGTTGAAGCCGCGCACTTCGTTGATGATGCGATTCGAGACCTTGCCGAGCAAACTGTATGGGAGTTCCGCCCAGTGGGCCGTCATAAAGTCGGTGGTCTGCACCGCACGCAGGGCAACCACATATTCGTAGGTGCGCCCGTCACCCATCACGCCGACACTCTTGACCGGCAAAAACACCGCAAACGCCTGCGCGACCTTGTCGTACCAGCTCACGCCATCGGCATCTTTGGTGTTGCGTAGTTCCTCAATGAAGATCGCATCGGCGCGGCGCAACAAATCAGCAGCTTCACGCGTGACGGCACCCAAAATACGCACACCCAGCCCCGGCCCCGGGAACGGGTGACGATAGACCATCTCGCGTGGCAACCCGAGAGCCACACCGAGCTCGCGCACTTCGTCCTTGAATAGCTCACGCAATGGTTCAAGCAATGTCAGGTGCAGCGACTCGGGCAGACCACCGACGTTGTGATGCGACTTGATGGTGTTGGCTTTTTTTGTTTTGGCTGAGGCGCTTTCAATCACATCCGGGTAAATGGTTCCCTGCGCCAGCCATTTTGCATTGGCAAGTTTGGCTGATTCGCGTTGGAAAACTTCGACAAACACGCGGCCGATAATTTTGCGTTTTTGCTCGGGGTCGGCGACCCCCTTGAGTTGCGCCAGGAAGTCATCACTCGCGTCAACGTAGATCACCTTCATGTGCAAATTGTCGGAGAACGTTTTTTTAACCTGCGCCGACTCGTTCAATCGCATCAAGCCGTTATCGACATAAACGCAGGTGAGCTGGTCGCCAATGGCCTTGTGAATCAGCGCTGCGGCAACCGACGAATCCACGCCACCCGAGAGACCCAGAATGACTTCCTCGTTGCCAACCTGCTGGCGAATTTTCGCGACTGCCTCGGGAATATATTCCGGCATGTTCCAATGCGCGGACAGGCCGCAGATGTCGTGCACGAAGCGACTGAAGATTGCCTTTCCCTGTTTGGTATGTGTGACTTCCGGATGAAACTGAACCGCGTAGAAGCCGCGTGTTTCATCCGCCATGCCGGCAATCGGACACGACGGGGTTTCGGCGATCACCCTGAAGCCGGGCGGCATTTCCATCACCTTGTCGCCATGACTCATCCACACGTCGAGCAGACCGTGCGCCTCCGCACTCCGGCGGTCTTCAACACCGGTGAAGAGTTTTGAGTGACCGCGCGCGCGGACTTCGGCGTAGCCGAACTCTCTCGCCAGGCCGTTCTCGACTTTTCCGCCGAGCTGTGCGGCCATGGTCTGCATGCCGTAACAAATGCCCAGCACCGGCACACCCAGTTCAAACACAATCTGCGGCGCGCGCGCCGTATCGGCTTCAGTCACAGATGCGTGGGAGCCCGACAGAATAATGCCCTTTGGATTAAAGGCGCGAATGTCGGCTTCCGACATATCGTGTCCGTGCAATTCTGAATACACCCCGGCTTCGCGCACACGGCGGGCGATCAGTTGGGTGACTTGTGAACCAAAATCGAGGATGAGAATTTTGTCTTGCATGGCGTCGGCGTCTGGTCAATCAGCGTTGGTGGATGCCGCCGGGGCGGCAGGGGCGTCAGGTACATGGTGACGTCGGGAGTGGTGGGTCGCAAAGTACCGCCACGCCATCATCACACTCATTGCGGAAAGTATCGCCGCCAAAAAGAATGGCGCACCGATGCGCCAATCACCTGCGGGGTAGTGGCTCACGACGGCGAGCAGTTGCGTACCGACGAGTGGTGCAATGACAATACTCAAGCTTGACAGCGATTGCAGCGAACCCATCAATGCGCCCTGCTCCTTGGGGTCGGTCGCATTCGAAACAATGCCCTGCATCGCCGGACCGGCGGCAAACGCCATCAGGTTGCAAACAATGATGACGTAGAACATCCAACCTTCGGTGGCGAGGCCATAGGCGATGAACGCCAGCGTCGAGCTGGTCAGCCCGATCAGCGAAAGTTTTACCTCGCCAAAACGCTTCATGAGTTTTTGCAGCAACACGGCCTGAACAACGGCGGCGGTCAGACCGACAAAAAACAGCGAGATACCGTTTTCCTTCGGCCCCCAGCCGAACTTGAAGTGTGCGTACAACACCCAGGTTGTCTGTAACAAAAATTGCGCAAACGTCGCCAGTGCAAAGACAACAATCAGGCCGCCGATATCGCGGCGCTTGAATAACCGGCTGAGCGAGGTGAATGGGTTGGCTTTGGCAAACGTAAAGGCGTTGCGTTTGCCGACGGGCAGTGATTCGGGAACAAAGAAATAGCCGAAGACTGCATTTCCCGCGCACAGCGCCGCACCGACATAAAACGGCAAATGGAAATTGACGCTGCCGAGCAAGCCACCGATCATCGGCCCGCAAATAAAACCAAGGCCAAACGCCGCACCAATCATGCCGAATGTTTTGGCGCGCGTCTCCGGGGACGAAACATCCGATGCATAGGCGGAGGCGGTGGACATTGAAGCCGAACACGCACCACCGATGAAACGGCCGATGAACAGCAGCGCCAATGTCGGCGCCCAGGCTGTGACCAGAAAATTCACCGCCATACCGGCGCTGGAAAAAATCAGCACCGGACGGCGGCCGATCTTGTCCGACAACGCGCCCAGCAGCGGCATGCACAAAAACTGCATGAGTCCAAACACCGCCGCCATGATGCCGAACCAATGCGCCTGCTCGTCGGGGGACGATACAAACTCGCCGACCAACAGCGGCATGACAGGTACCGCGATACCGATGGCCAACATATCCAAAAAAACCACGGCGAGGGCGAAACGAAAGCCGCGTTGTTTCGCGGCTTCACTCAAGTCATGCGACAAAATTTCTCTCCCAAACTTTTTTAACAACAGGGTGCGCTTCTGTTTTGAGCACCGCCGGAATAATTTTCGGGCAGTGTTGCTCCAACCAAGTTCGTCCCGGCGCCCAACGACTCATCATCGCGAGGTAGATATCAAGCGCTGTCATGGTGTCGCCAAGCGCATACGGGGCCGGATGGAGTCGTGACTCCAATACCTCCCAATACTCCTTTAGCCTCGCCTCGGTCTTGGCGCGAAACGCCGCCTGCGCCTCCAGCCCGTTCAACCAGCGTGCTGGAAAATCGCGGAACTGATAAAGCGCATACATATTGGCCGGGATAAAAATCATCCAGCGGAAAAATTCGGCACGCTGTTTTGGCCCGGTTGGTATCAGACCCGGCACTTTTTCGGCGAGGAAAATACTGATTGCCGCGCTCTCGGTCATGAGGCTGCCATCGTCCAACAACAATACCGGCACCTGCCCGAGAGGGTTGAGCTGCTCGAGTTCATTGTGCCGTTCAAAGGGCTCCCAGCGGATCGCATCGACGAACTCATACTCGATGTTTGCCATTTGCAAAAGCACCTCCACCACCGCCGAGCCGCAACCTTTGCATCCGTATAGCTTCATTGAATTCCTGAATCGTTTGCGGTCACCGACCGGACCGGGTCAGCGTTTTTTCGCATCACTGCTGCTAGTCGGCGCGGTAATTTGGCGCTTCCTTGGTAATTTGCACATCATGTACGTGAGATTCCCGCATGCCGGCCGAGGTGATTTCGACAAACTGCGATTTGCTGTGCATTTCGTCAATGGTTGTTGCGCCAACCAGTCCCATCGACGCGCGCACACCGCCCATCAATTGCGTGATGATTGCGGTCACCGGGCCCTTGTAGGGAACGCGCCCCTCGACGCCTTCGGGTACCAGTTTGTCCGCATTGGAAATATTTTCCTGAAAATAGCGGTCCGATGAGCCTTTTTGCATCGCACCCAACGAGCCCATGCCACGATAACTTTTATACGAACGACCCTGGTACAACTCGATTTCACCGGGTGCTTCGTCGGTGCCGGCAAATACCGACCCCATCATCACGGACGAGGCGCCTGCCGCGAGGGCCTTTGCCACGTCCCCTGAAAATCGAATACCGCCATCGGCAATACAAGGGATGTCCATCTTTTCGAGCGCCTTTGCCGCTTCGACCACTGCAGTGATCTGCGGCATGCCGACCCCGGTGACAATGCGTGTCGTACAAATCGAGCCGGGACCGACGCCGACCTTGACACAATCCGCGCCGTGGTCGGCCAGCGCTTTTGCGCCCGCGCCGGTGGCGACGTTGCCGCCGATCACGCCAACGTTGGGAAACTTGACCTTTACCGCCCTGACCATGTCGAGCACACCCTGCGCATGCCCGTGCGACGAATCCACCACCAAACAATCGACACCCGCGTCGACGAGCGCGGCGGCGCGTTCGAGGTTATCGCCGCCAACACCAATGCCGGCACCCACGCGTAACCGACCGAGCAGGTCCTTGCAGGCAAAAGGGTGATCCTTGGCCTTCTGGATATCCTTAACGGTGATCAGGCCGGCCAATTCGAACGCATCATTGACCACCAGCACACGCTCTAGCCGATGCTTGTGAATCAGCGCCTGCGCCTGCTCGAGTGATGCGCCCTCCTTGACCGTGACGAGGCGGTCGCGCGGTGTCATGATATTTTTGACGGGTTGGTCGAGATTGGTTTCAAAACGAATATCGCGACTGGTGACGATCCCCACCACTTTGCCCATTTCGACCACCGGCAGGCCGGAAATGCCGTGCTGGCGCTGCAACTGGATGACCTCCCTGACCGACATTTCGGGGGTGATAATCAGCGGGTCCTTGACGATGCCCGATTCAAAGCGTTTGACGCGCGCAACCTCTATTGCCTGTGCGGCAATCGAAAAATTTTTGTGCACGATGCCAATGCCGCCCTCTTGGGCCATCGCAATCGCCAGCCGTGACTCGGTCACGGTATCCATGGCCGCCGATATCAGCGGCAAATGCAGGGCAATTGATTTGGTGAGGCGGGTGGCGAGCGAAACGTCGCGCGGGTGGACCTGAGAATGGGCGGGGACGAGCAAAACGTCGTCGAAAGTGAGCGCTTTAGCAATGAGTTTCACGTTTCTAGCTCCGACAAAAACAGCATTATACGCAGGTCGGGTTGGTCACGCGATGTCGCTTCTGCCGCGTCGCGCGCGAAACAGGCAAAACGCCTGTTTCAACTCGCATTTGGACAGTTAACCCTCAGTGGCACGATCCCCTTTCGGCTGCCTGGTCTTCACGAATCAATTGACTCAACTCTGAATTAACGCTAACTTAGCGAAACCAAACGAAAAATGCCGCCTAAACACTTGATGGAATTGACAATTTTCCAGAAAAATACACCCCGCTGCGGCATGCGCCAATGGCAACATGGGCAGCCGGCAACGCGCCACTGGTTGCGGTGGCCTTGCCTTGGGGCCGCTTGCGCCGCGCTTGCCGGCTGCGCACTTTTTCCATTTCAACGAATGCCGGCCGAAACGGTCACCATGTCCATTAATCCGCCGGCTGCGGTGGTTGCGCCAACCGCATTGACCGAGCAGGCGGCACTGATCTTGATGCGCGCTGAACGCAGCGTGACTGAGGCGCGAAAAACACATTCACTCTGGACCGCGGCTGCAACGAAGCTCGCCATGGCGCGCGATGCGGCAACCACCTTTAATAGTGAAAACACCATTGCATATGCACAAGATGTCATTGCGCTATGCTCACGTAGTTCAGCACAGGCAACATTACCGCCCGTTAGCTGGTGAATCAAATCAACGATGTGACGAGGAATAAACCATGAAATCACCAATCCAACTTTTTATCGCCATCGCGGTGTTGCTGGCTGCGGCCACCGTAACAGCGCAGGTGTATAAATGGGTCGATAAGGACGGCAAGGTCCAGTACAGCGATATTCCACCGTCACCTGATGCAAAAGGCGTTGATCCGAAAAAAGTGGATGTCCGCGCTGCCGCGGGCAATGCCGCACCTGCCAATACCAAGGACGCGCCAAAGGATGCATCAAAGGCCGCAAAGACGGCCGCCAAAGACAGCCCGAAAGATGCGCCGAAATCGCTCGCCGATCGCGCCAAAGACTCGGACAAGCGACGCACCGATGAAGCCGCCGCGGCAAAAAAGAGCGCGGATGATGATCAAGTCGCCAAGGCAAACCAGGCGCGCTGCAAAGACGCCACGCGTTATATGGCAGAACTCAATTCAGGCCGGCCAATTGGCAGTACCGACGACGCGGGGGGGCGCAAGATCCTGGATGACGACGGCCGCAATGCCGAAATCGCCAAAGTCCGTTCTGTGATGAACGAGTCGTGTAAATAGCAATCTACTGCCCACGGCGGGCCGACCGGCGCGGGTCAATCCGGTTGTTTGACCGCCTTGTGGTTGCGACTCTTTTGAACGCGGTGGCGCCTTGCCTCCTTTGGGTCTGCGGTAAGTTGGCGATAAATTTCGATGCGATCCCCGTCCCGCACCACATATGATTTTGGCCTCGGGCGGCCCCATACCCCATAGCTGGTTGCGTCGCGCACGACCGCCGGCGGCAACATGATTGAACCTTGCAGGGCCGCCTGAATCAGCACCTCGCCGATGGTCACCCCGGCGC
>JANOEV010000144.1:0-2389 GCA_031413695.1 Burkholderiales bacterium | reverse complement strand
GCCGAACTTGTCGAGTGACAGCGGTTGAATGTGATATTGCAGATTGGCGCTGGTTTGTGACGAATCCGACTTGGCGAACGCGCCGAGTTGCGACGGCGCCATGGTCATCGGCCCTCTGCGCATAAAAATGAATTGCGCCGCCATTTGCAGCTTGCCCCACCAGGTGTGATACCACTCGTTCAGCGTACGGATACCATGCACCTTGTAGGCCAGACGAAGCTGCAAATGATCTTGCAAGTTTTCACCGACACCAGGCAGCGCCTGGATAATATCGATGCCGTGTTGTTGCAGCAGGTCGGGCGCACCAACACCGGATAGTTGCAGCAACTGCGGTGAGTTGATTGCCCCGCCGGCAAGCAGTACTTCACCACGGGCTTCGGCAAACAACGTTTCGCCATCGCGGGCAAAAACCACACCAGCAGCACGTTTTTCGCCTGAAGCTGTGTCAATCACAACGCGCGAGGCATGGGCGTTGGTCAACACGGTTAAATTGGGTCGACCCAGAACCGGCTGCAAAAATGCCGTGGAGGCGCTCCAGCGCATCCCGCGCTGCTGATTTACCTCGAAACGGGCGCTGCCGGCATTGTCGCCGCCGTTGAAGTCGGCGGTCTTGTTGATGCCGAAATCTGCCGCAGCCGTCTGCCATGCCTGCAAAATATCCCATTCAAGTCGTTGCGGTTCGACCCGCCATTCACCACCGCCGCCGTGTATATGGCTGTCGCCGGCGTGGTGGTTTTCGGACGACTTAAAAATCGGCAGCACATTTTGCCATCGCCAGCAGTCGTCCCCGGTCAGTGCCGCCCATTCGTCATAGTCGCGTGATTGGCCGCGCATGTAAATCATTGCATTGATTGACGAGCAGCCGCCGAGCGTTTTGCCGCGCGCGTACAAAATTGAGCGGCCGTTGAGTCCCTGTTCGGCAACCGTTTTGTAACACCAGTCGGTGCGCGGATTGCCGATACAAAACAAATAGCCCACCGGGATATGAATCCACATCCAGTCATCTTTTGCGCCGGCTTCGAGCAGCAAGACCCGTTTGGACGCATCAGCCGACAGCCGGTTGGCCAATACACAGCCTGCCGTCCCCGCGCCGATGATCACGTAATCATATTGACCAAACTGGCGGTGGCTGGCGGCGGGTGTCATGTGGCGGTAAACGGCGGGAAGCGGGAATAGGGCGGGAATAGTTCGTAGAATAGAGCAAATTCACAAGCGAGGCGACGATGTCGGTCAATTTGGATATTGCGGTGGGGGCGACCGGCACGGCGTCACTGATGGTTGCCGACGAACACACCGCGCCACGCATCGGCTCGGGCAAAATTGCCGTGCTGGCGACACCGGTGATGATTAACGTGATCGAAGCAGCGGCGCTGGCGGCGTGTGAATCACACCTGCCCGACGGGCACCAGAGCCTCGGCACCCATCTGGATATTTCACACCTCGCGGCAACACCGGTCGGCATGGCCATCACCGCGCGCGCCGTGGTCACCCGTGTCGATGGCCGAAAAATAGGCTTCAGTGTGGAAGTGCACGATGCGCGCGACCTGATCGGCAGCGGTACGCACGAGCGGGTGGTGGTGAATGTGGCGAAGTTTGATCTGCGCGTCCAGGATAAAGTGGCGCTGATCAAGAAGTGAAACGCCAATATCGGCGGGTGTTTTCAGGCAAAAATGCTTCAAGAAAGCCGCCAGTCGGCACGTTTCAATTTTGAAACTTTATGCAGACATGCCGTCTAACCCTGTTTTAAAGGAATCAGCATGAATGACCTCGAGCGCGAAGCCATCTTGACCATTGCCTTCATGGCCGCCTTTGCCGACGGTGGCAAGGGCGAACAAGAACGCGCGGAAATCCGCCGCATTGGCGACGCATTGGGCGCCGAGAGCGGCATCAATACCGCGGCGATTTTCCAGAATGTGGTGCTGAAAAAGTCAACGCTTGACGAGGTCGCCAAACGACTGACCACAACCGAGGCAAAAACCATTGCCTACGAATTTGCCGTGGGAGTATGTGACGCGGATGCCTCACAATCGGCGCCAGAAAAAGCCTTCCTTAACCAATTGCGTTTGGCGCTGGGCCTCGATGCGGCGGCGGTTGCCGGTGTGACCAACGACGCGGAAATGTTGGCGGCGGCACCATTGGCCGGCGGCGCGGCGGCGTCGTCAGGCGCAGCGACGCCGTCTGCCGGTTACGCCGCAACCATGACGCAGGCCGAGATGGACAAGATGATTTTGAACTACAGCATCTTGAATGGTGCACTTGAATTACTGCCGCAGAGCCTGGCGTCGATGGCGATCATTCCGTTGCAAATCAAAATGGTTTACCGGCTCGGCAAGGCGCACGGTTTTGAGCTCGACAAGGGCCACATCAAGGACTTTCTTGGAACGCTTGG
>JANOEV010000143.1:0-7189 GCA_031413695.1 Burkholderiales bacterium | reverse complement strand
ACGTGGCGCGTGAACGGCTGAAATTGATTCATGCGCAACACCACCCGCGCGGCTGATCCGGATTCATGAGCAAACACTCTGAAACCCCCGCCACAGTCTTGCTAAAGGCCCATGGCGTTGCCTATACCGAACACATCTATGAATATGTCGAGCACGGCGGCACCGGTGTCTCGTCGAGTTCGCTCGGTGTCGATGAACATCACGTGGTCAAGACACTTATTTTTGAAGACGACAAACGCCAGCCGTTGTGCGTGTTGATGCATGGCGATCGCAAGGTTTCAACCAAAGAACTCGCACGACAAATCGGCGTAAAACGGGTGGCGCCGTGCAAGCCGGAAGACGCATTCCGCCACTCGGGCTACATGGTCGGCGGCTGCTCACCGTTTGGGCTGCGCAAACCCATGCCGGTCTACCTGCAGAAAAGCGTGCTTGACCTGGCGCGCATTTACATCAACGGCGGCAAGCGCGGCTTTTTGGTGGGTATGCCACCGCAGGAGATTGTGCGGGTGATTGCGCCGGTGCTGGTCGATGTGTGTTTGATCGACCCCGTTTGAAACGCCGGCCGTTCGCCTAGTCAGCCGTTCCCGGCGGCGCATGTTTCGCCGCCACGGTTGGGTCATGCCGTGAACGCGCAATGGTCACGCCGACGCGCTTGACACCGCGCATGTGGCCGATTTTGGCGACACTGATTTTTACCCATTGGGCGTTGAAGTCATGGAACAACACCTGGGTGACGTGTTCGGCCAGCGCCTCAAGCAACTTGAATTTTGCGTCGGCCAGATCTGCCTTGACGCGCTCGACAACCTTGCCGTAGTCGATGGTGTCGCGGATCGAGTCGCTCTCACCGGCACGATGTGTGTCCAGCCCGATATCGATGTCCAGTTCGAGCGTCTGCGGGCGCTGCTGCTCCCACTCATAGACACCGATCCATGCATCGGCACGAAATTCGCGAATAAAAATGATATCCATAGATGGGATGTTGACGTGCCCGGAAGTAACGCTGAAGTGTTGGTATTGTAAACTACCCCCTCAATGACAACGTCCATCGCCATCCTGATTGCCTATCTCATCGGCTCACTCTCGTTTGCAGTGATTGTCAGCAAACTCATGGGTCTGCCCGATCCGCATACCTACGGCTCGGGGAACCCCGGCGCGACCAACGTTTTGCGCACCGGCAAAAAATTGGCGGCGGTCTTGACGCTGGTCGGTGATGCCGGTAAAGGCTGGTTTGCGCTGTGGCTGGCGCAGCATTTCGCCGCGGATTACGGCCTCACACCGGTGGCTTTGGCCGGCGTCGCCTTCGCGGTTTTTATCGGCCACCTGTTCCCGATATTTTTCCGCTTTCAAGGCGGCAAGGGTGTGGCGACTGCTGCCGGTATTTTGTTTGCAATCCACTGGTGGTTGGGCGCGGCGACACTCGCCACCTGGCTGATCATCGTACTGTTCTTCCGCTACTCCTCATTGGCCGCGCTTGCCGCGTCGGTGTTTGCGCCGTTCTACACCTTCTTGATGTTTGGTTTCACACCCTACCTGCCGGCCGTGGTTGTCATGTGCGCCTTGTTGATCTGGCGCCATCGTGAAAACATCACCAAGCTTTTGAATGGCACTGAATCAAAGCTTGGCGAAAAAAAACCGGCTGCGGAGCCGGACGAGAAAAATTGATTCCCAGCGGCTGGTTGCAGTCATTCTGGATTCGAACCCCATGCCAGATTTGACGTGTCAATCAGTGCCCCGGGGGCGTTTTGTTGGCGGTACCAACCACCACGTCCAAACGGTCAGCAAGAACCAGCTGACATAGGCAATCACGAACACCCAAATCGGCAGGTCCCAATACAGCCAGTGCTGTATCCAACGCGCGATAAAACCGTGCGGTGCAGTCGCCGAAAGCGGGTCAACCCGGAGCCAATCCTCCAACAGCGTCAGCGGACAGGTCAACCCGAACATGGCTTCGAGACTGACAAATCCAAGCGCACCAAGATGCGTGATGCGAAAGCCACGGTGTCGCACCCAACGTAGCGCGCCATTGTCGATCAATCCGCCCACCCAAACGGCGATCAAGCCGCCAATGTTAAACACCACCACGGCGGCATGTATCAGCAAGACAACGTCAGCAAGCATTTACTGAAACCCCTTTGCAAAACAGGCAGTTTTGTCTCCCGAATCGGGCCATCCATCGCCAACATTCGTCACTCGTCACACCCACAGATTATCAATCGAAAAATCCTTGCGAAACGGCGAAAAGCACCATAGACTCCCTCGGCTGCAATCGTTGCGTTTTAGTTACGCGTTCCGCGTGATCCCCTCATTTTATTTAGGGTTTTATGATGAATTTTACTTATGTCGTGACACTCACGGCGGCGCTTGCGCTCACCACCGGTGGTGCCTCATTTGCCGCCCAAGCTCAAACAAGAACAGAGCAGGTGGCGGTTGAGTCATCTGCGCTCAAACCACCCGTGATCCCCGTTGAGACGTTTATGCGTCGCGCGGAATTTACATCGATGTCAATCTCGCCCAAAGGCGATCGGCTTGCCGCATTGGTGCCGTTGAAAGACCGCGATAATTTGGTGGTCATTGATTTGGTCAAGCGGACCAGAACCACCATCACCAATTTCACTGACAACGACGTTATAAACTTTAGCTGGATCAATAACGACCGCATTTTCCTGCGTGTGGCAGATGGTCGCGATGCGTTGGGTGAGGCGCGTTTTCGCGGCTCATTTGCCATCGATGTCGATGGTTCCGGGATTCGCGATCTGACTGAGTTGCGAGGGCTTGCGCCTCTGCGGCCTATTGCCAACGATACCAAAGGCGAAATATATGTGACGATGCGCCTGCGTAACCGCGTCATTGCCGACGTTTATAAACTCAATACCAAGACCGGCAAATCCGAACTCTTGACCTTTGATAACCCGGGCGAAACGCAAAGTTGGGTGTTGGATTGGAACGATCAACCACTGATTGCAGTGAGCCCGGATCCGGATACCACGGAAACGCAAATTTGGTACCGGCCGGATATGCAGGCAAAGTGGCAGCCGCTTTGGAAAAATCCGGCTGATGACGCGCAGGATTCAATGGATGCTGTGGCGTTTATGCCCGATGGCAAAAGCCTGATTGTGTCGTCAAACAAAGGCCGCGACAAATACGCCCTTTATCGTTTTGACCTCGCCACCAGAGCGGTGGCGGAATTGATTTTCGAACATCCGCTGATTGATGTCCGTGGCGGCCTGATCTGGAGCCGTAGCGAAAAGAAGCTGATGGGTGTGGCTTATAACGCGGATGAATACAACATTATCTGGGTTGATCCCAAAATGGCAACGTTGCAGCGGCAAATAGACGCGGCACTGAAGGGCACCCGCAACCTACTCAGTTTCAATTCGCTGTCGGATAATTCGCGGCTTTTGGTGGCCTCCTCATCGGCCACCAACCCCGGTGGCTACTATTTGTATGATGCGGCACGTGGACTTGAGGAATTGCCAAAAAGTCGGCCTTGGATCAACCCAGAGCATATTTCGCCACGCAAATACATGCCTTATACCGCCCGTGATGGCTTGAACATTCCGGCGTGGGTCACCATTCCGAAGGGAACCACCGGCAAAAACCTGCCGTTGATTGTCAATATCCATGGCGGACCCAACGCACGGGTCTTTGGTGGCAATCCGTGGAGTCGCTATTCGGAAGCACCGTTTTTTGCCAACCGCGGCTACGTTGTGTTGGAGCCCGAACCACGCGCCTCAACCGGATTCGGTCGTAAACATCTGAGCGCCGGTTACAAGCAGTGGGGCCAGGCGATGCAAGATGACATTACCGATGGCGTGTTGTACCTGATCAAAGAAGGCATTGTCGACAAGAACCGTGTTTGTCTTTACGGTGGAAGTTATGGTGGCTACGCGACCTTGCAGGGGTTGGTAAAAGAACCTGATATGTTCCGTTGTGGGCTGCCGTGGATTGCCGTTTCTGATCTGGTGCAATTGCAGACGGAAACGACGAGCGACAGCAACAACTCGCGCTACAACATGGATAATTTTTACAATCGCACCATTGGCAACCGTAAGACCGAACTCGCTATGTTGGAAAAGTATTCGCCGGTGAATCACGCGGATAAAATCAAGGTGCCAGTGTTGTTGGTCATGGGCGAATTGGATGTCCGCGTCCCACTAAAACATGGCACCGCAATGCGCGATGCCATGAACCGGGCCGGCGTGAGAAACGAATTGGTGGTCATGAAAGGTGAGGCGCACGGCTTCAACAAACAGGAAAACGTGATCGACTTTTTCACGCGCGCCGAAAAGTTTTTCGCCGAAAATCTCAAGTAGCACATTGATTGTTACCGGCAAAAATGGGCGTCCTGTGGGACGCCCATTTTTGTTTGCAAGAGGACTATTTTCCAGCCAGCAGCGCCGTTAAAAACGCAACCTGCACATAAAACAGAAAATCCTGATCTGATTTTCCGGTAGACATGCGGCCCGGTTCCCGCACATCCAACGACCAAACCGGTGAACCCTGTTTCGCCGCGTTTGCGACGACCGGTGATAAAGCGGCGTCTGGCCGCTGGCCACCATTGCCACCACTAAAACGCGCGCCGATATCGGTTCGAACGACCAGCACCGGCTTTGTTGCCGGCGTGACGATGTCGTTCGGTTGCCCTGCAGCGGCCATGCCACCAGCGGCATCCATCAATACGACACGACCCGCGTCAAGATCGGGCTGCGTCGCAATCCACGCAGTCACACGATCTGGCTCCAGATCTTCACAATAAAAGATGGCAATACCCATCTCATTGATGAAATAGTTTTCACGGCCGATAAAGCCGAGCCGAAGGCGTTGGGCAGGCGCACCGTGCACTTTGACCACAACCGGCCGTCTGCCAGAAAACTTTGCGGGGTCAGGTGTATGGAGTAAGCCCGTTATCGCCAACCCATCGTCGTTTTTCGACATCACCCGTTTTGGTTCAACAAAATCGAACGGGTTGAGTCCAGCCGCCGCCCCATTGGTCCAGCGCGTAAGCTTGGTGGTGTTGACGTTATACGCATACACATCGCGTGGTGATTTTGTCGATGCCAAATGAAACCCGAGTACGGTGCCGGTATTTTGACTGACGTCGTCGGCATTCCCGCGCTTCCATTTCAGTCCTGATATCTCACCGGCCAATAATGCCGGGCGTGGCAATTCTTTTTTGCTATCCAAATCAAGAAAGCGCAATACCGAGACACCCTCCTCGTTGGTGATGAAAGCAACGCGCCGCGCGGGAATCGAAACCG
Source organism: Burkholderiales bacterium (assembly GCA_031413695.1). GTDB lineage: Bacteria > Pseudomonadota > Gammaproteobacteria > Burkholderiales > Usitatibacteraceae > UKL13-2. The sequence goes on along the minus strand of JANOEV010000143.1, from coordinate 1,931 downwards.
AGAACTCATCCACATCAACATTCAGATGGCTGGTGAGCGCTTTCTGCCTGCCGCTGGCAAGATCAATCTCAACCAACCTGCGGACTTCACCAAGGCTGCCGGATATTGCAAAAAGACTTTTTCCATCACGGCCAAACTGCATCCCGGCATAGCTGTGATGCCGATTATTTTGTGCGGCCTTCAATCTGGATTTTTTGCCCGTCGCAATATCGATCCGCCAGATGTGTGATTCGTCTGTTGAAACCGTCTCGAGTACGACCAGTGATTTTTGGTCGGGTGAAAAACGCACGTCCGTCAGTCTCCCGCCGGTTATGGCCGTAACCCTTTTTTTTCGATCGGGATTGAGCGGGTCAGCGACAAAAATATCTGTCGTTACCGCCCCTTTCATGCCGGGGTCTACATTGACGTGATTGGTGCTGGTGAACACGATGCGATCACCTTTTTGATTCCAGTCTGGCACGCCTGCCACCGCAGACTCGGACGAGATGGGGAAAATGCGTTTTGTTGCCGGGTCGATCATGTACAGACGAAAGTGCCGGTCGCGGCCGTTGTCCCGGCGAATCAACAAGGCATCAGCGTGCGGGTGAAACCATGCACCATCAACCTCATCTGGAAATTCAGCAACCGGTATCGGCTGTTCACCCGGCGCGCGCAAGGTGTGTAGTTTTTCAGTCTCGCCCTGACGGGTGCGGATCAGCATCGCAGACGTTTTTGAGTGCCATGCGACGATGGTCGATGGCCTGAACGTTGTGTACGGCGCGAGTTTGCTGACCCACTCAAGGGCAATCGGCGGGATGCCGGTTGCCACGATGTTTGCGGGCGGCGGAACAAACTGTGCCGATGCTGATGTTGTTACGACAACAAACGTAACCGCGATCAAACCTGCGACCCGCCGCAACATTAACGGTCCGCGCCAACCTTGATTGGTCGCGACGGGTCGCTGATCCATTCCGACCATGAGCCCGGGTACAGGCTTGCGCCGTTCAAGCCGGCGTATTCCATGGCGAAAATATTTGCACACGCGGTGACGCCCGAACCACATTGATGGACAACATTGCCTGGCGTCGCATCGCCGAGCACGCCATCAAACGCCTCGCGCAATGCCTGTTTCGATTTAAACGTCAAATCCGCATTGAGATTCTCTTTATAGAACCGGTTAACCGCACCGGGAATGTGTCCGGCGACCGGATCAATCGGTTCGACGTCGCCGCGATAACGTTCAGCCGGGCGGGCATCAATCAAGAGGCAGCCGGGCACTGCAGCCTTGGTTGCTTTTGGCAGACGCGGCAATAACTCAGCCGCAGAGATGACCATCATTGGATTTGCCTGGCCGGCGAGCGGCACCACCTTTGGCCGCGGCACGGTGCGGTCGAGCGCGCGACCGTCAGCCACCCATTTGGTGATGCCGCCATCGAGCAGCCCGACCTGCGTCAAACCGATCCACCGGCACATCCACCACAACCGTGCGGCAAACTGCCCGCCGACATCATCGTAACAAACCACTGTCGACTGGTCACCCACGCCGTGACGCGCAAGAAACGCGATGAATGAGGCGGGTGACGGCAACGGGTGGCGGCCGTTGGTGCCGGTCTTTTCACCCGACATATCCACATCGACGCTGGCAAAGTGCGCACCGGGGATATGCCCTTCGCGGTACAACCGTTCGCCTTTGGCGAGGTCCATCAGGTCGTGGCGACAATCAAATACAACCCATGACGGATCGTTGAGGTGTTGTGCAAGGGTTTCAGTATCGATGAGCATGCTGGATGGACTCCAATGAAAGAACAAACGATGAAACTAATCTTCTTCCGCCGGCAGGGTTGGACGTTTGTTGTCCTGTTTCTCGCTCGCCAGCTTCGCCATCATGCCACTTGCCACAATGATTGCCATGCCGACCCACGCAATGGGCGGAATTTTTTCGTCAAAAAATA
>JANOEV010000142.1:0-14941 GCA_031413695.1 Burkholderiales bacterium | reverse complement strand
GGAGATGTGGACGGCGAGATGCGGCAGGCGTTATTGATTTCGATCCCGCTCATTGTTTGGTCAAAATACCTGATTCCCGCGGGCGAGATCGCCGACACCGCCGTCGCGCCGATCCGCACCCATTTGTTCGGCCACATTCTGAGTCGCGATGTGGCGCTTTGTATCAATCCGTTTCTTTACGCGATCGACCACCTGCCACGCGGCTTTTCCGATACCCGCAAACTGCTCAAGCAGATGGCGAACGCCGCCATTGCCGGTGGTTCCGCCACAATCGACTATTCCAAGCTTGGCGGTGCGGCAGAACTGCCGGCAGACGTCAGGTTCATCCTGGCGGTTGTTGTCGCCAAAATTGGTGATCCGTTTTTCCAGTGGCAGGAGGTTGAAGATGATCCCATAAACAATTCCCGCGCCGACTGCCTTGACCGGTGGAACAAACAATCGCGGGCGCATCTGGCCGCACTTGTGCCGGGTTGCGAATTTGAGGCGGGCCTGCCGAATGCCTTTTTTGCCAACTGCCGCGAATCCGACCTGCGGGTCCGCCCGCACTCGCTCGGCAGCGTTGTGTCCGCCATGGCAACACTGCTCGACACACCAAGCGCGGGGATGGCCGCTGTTGTTGCCGGCGTTGGCGAGGGCCAGATAGACGAATACCGCGTCAGCATCACCCGTAAGGGCCAAAACGATGTGTTGAACGGCGTGGTCTGGCCGCTCTACGGCGAGGAAGACGACGACACCAATCCAAGCCCCCGCCATGCGATCGAGGCCCTGCTCAAGGATCACAAACTGGCTGAAGTCACCCTGCTAGACGGCGTGTTGCCGCCGGAATATTGTGACGATTGCGGGGCGCCGCTGTTTTACAACCATGACGGTGAAGCCGTTCACGCCGAGATGCCGGAAGACGTCGATCATCCGACCACGCATTTCCACTAGCAACAGGCGCCACGCCGCCAAACAGCACAACCGCGCTACAAAAAGCCGAGCTTGCCGGCAATCGCGCCCATGACGCTTGACGCGCCAAATAGCAGTGTCATCGAGACCGCCACAAAAACCGACGCGTTCTGCTCGTCGACTTGCATCACTTTTTGCACCCCAATCCAAAACAGGATGAAGCTGTGGATCATCGCCGCCATTGAAATAACGACGTTCATTGGGATGAACAACAGGATGCCGGAAAGCATGAGCGGAATCGAACCGTACACCGCCACATTCATCGCCTGAAGAAAATTCCGTTGCGGCCGGTTGGCTGTCATGAGCATGAAAAAAATCACGCCAATCAGCATGACCGTGACGATTTCAAATGCGAAGTTCGCAACACCAACGTTAAAAATTCTAACCTTCGCGACGCGGTATCCATGGTTGGCGTCCCATGCCAGATCAAACTGGTTCATGCCAACCATCGTCGCCAATGGCGTCAGCAATGCCAGTGGAATCAGGTAACGGAGCACCAATTCGTTGATTGATGACGGACGCGCGGCAATCGCCTCGAATTCCCGGCTTGGCGAAAACAAGATTCCTTTGATACGTGCAAACATGCATGCTCACTTCAGGGAACAAAATGCCGATTTCACAAGACTCTTGCGGATGTAACTATTTACGCCATACACCGCATTGACCAACACAATCCAATACGGCAAGTCAATACAATACGAGAGGCGCAATGGATGCCTGTCAATTGGCTGGTCGGGCGTAACCACTGCGGCCGCTGCGGCAAAAACAGCGTCAACTATTTCGACGGCAAGGATTTTGGCGACTTGAATTGATCGAGCCAGGGTTTCCAATCAACCGGGCCGTCGTCAAAGCGTTTTTTTAAATTCTTCAACACGTTTGGCCAGGCATTCTTGAAATACTCAAACGCCTTATCCCATTCGTCGCCGTCACCCCCAGCCGACATGATGCAGCGAAACATCGGTGAGTTGATCGCCGCGCGGACTGAAACGCACGATCACAACGGTACGCTGTTTGCGGGCATTGGGCAGTGAAGGCGGCGCATTCCAGGTAAACGAAATCATCTTTTTTTCCTGGATGGCCAAGAACCGCATGTCATCCGCACCGCGCAGGCCGACCGGGGCGGACGGCAGGATGTAAATCTCAAAAGCCCCGTCAACCTTCGCCTCAATTTTTGCATCGGGGGCAAAAAACGTTTTGATCCCCGCCGATGTTGTCCACGCATTCCAGACCTCATCAAGCCCCGCCTTGACGGTGATCTTTTCGTTGATCGCACGCTCTTGTGCGACCGCCGGCAAACAACAAAACAATATTCCCGACAGCAACGCAAAGAATTTTTTCATGACGCGCTCCTGATCATTTTGTGCAGCCTGTCGACGGCCTGTTGCAGCCGGTCAATCGGCTGGGTGTAAGCAATACGGATATGTTGTTCCGGGTGGTTGTTGCCGAAGTCGCGCCCGGGGGTGATGGCGACGTGTGTTTCCTGCAATATACGCCGCGACAGCAAAAAGCTGTCGCCGGCAATCGCCGAGCAATCGGCGTAGAGATAAAACGCCCCCTGTGGCACGACCGGGATCTTGAAGCCAAGCTCGGTCAATGCAGGCATCAAAAAGTCACGCCGACGATGCAGTTCTTCCCGGCGCGACTCAAGAATGGCAAGCGTGTCATCATCAAAGGCGGCGTGTGCCGCGTATTGCGCGGGGGCCGACGGCGAAATAAACAGGTTCTGCGCAAGGGTCTCGACGTGTCGAAGGTATGGCTCTGGTACAACCATCCAGCCCAGACGCCAGCCGGTCATCTGAAAGTACTTGGAAAAACTGTTGATCACAAAAATATTTTCGGCGCCGTCGAGTGCAAGCGCCGTCGAGGCGTCAACATCGTAGGTCAAACCCTGATAAATCTCATCAACGATCAGTGTTCCGCCACGCCGTGTTGTCGCGTCAAGAATCAATTGCATCTCGGCGCGGCCAACCGTCGTGCCGGTTGGATTCGACGGCGACGCCACCAGCGTTGCCACGCTATGCGCCGACCAATGTGCATCAACGTGGTGGCAAGTCAATTGGTAATCCGAGTCGGCACCAACCGGAATAGTCAGCGGCACACCGTCCATGGCCCGCACAAAATGGCGGTTGCATGGATAGCCGGGATCCGCCATCAGGACCTCATCACCCTGATTCAGCAATACCCCGAACGCCAGCATCAATGCCGCACTTGATCCCGCTGTGACGATGATGCGGCGCGGGTCAATTTTGATTCCGTACTTTTTGACGTAGAACGCGGCGATTTTTTCACGCAAGCTCCACATGCCGCACGCCGACGTGTAATTCATCGGGCTCACCGCAAGCGCCCGGCGCGCGGCCTCGACAATTGTCCGCGGCGTGGGGAAATCCGGCTCGCCAATTTCCATATGTATCACATCGTGGCCGGCGGCTTCGAGCCGCCGCGCCTCGGTTTGAATTTCCATCACCTCAAACGGGGCGATATACGACATGCGATTGGCCAGGCGAAATTTATTTGTCATGTTGTTCGTTGTTTAGTGTCACGACGATCGTTGTTTATCCAAGGCTTCCCACAGTTTGCCAACCCGTTTTACGCTCACTGGAACCGGCGTCCGCAATTCCTGTGCAAACAAACCAACACGCAACTCTTCGATCGCCCAACGATATTCTTGTACGGCCGGTTCGAGCGATGACGCCACCGATAGATAGTGTTGCCAGAGCGGGCGGACCTGTTTGAAATTTTCAAGGTCCCGCTCCATCGCGCCCTGACGCGCCTTGTTCAGGCGCATCAAGATCGCCTTCAAATAGCGCGGGAAATGCAGCAATTGCGCCGACGGCGTCTGGCGTAAAAAGCCCGGCCCGAACAGATGTCCGACTTGATCCGCGACATCCGGGCCGATATGCTCCCAGCCCTTCACATAGCGTTCATCACATAACTTCCGCACCTCGGCAACCAACATCAATGACTCATCAATGGCAGCCGTGATTGCTGCGGTGCGTGCCACCAACAGCGCCTTGCCATCTGCCAGCCGCAGCTGGAAACGTTTCGCATCGCGAACCGCGCCGTCGTCGATATCAACAAAGGCGGCGCGAAGCCCGGCGAACAGCAATTCCTGCCGCAGCGCTTCTTGCGCGTGGTTTTTTGCCCCTGGAAAAAAGGTCGAGAATTGAAACGCGGCCACCGGCGAGATCTTGATGCCGCGCTCGCAGGACTTCACATGGTCCGGTAGTGACAATCCAAAAAGCCTTGTCAGACCTTGTGTTTGAGCCAATTTTGCCTGAAGAAGCTCGTCAAATATGGCGATTGACACCGTGGCACCCTTGTCCACAAACGCCGGGAAGCCATCATAACGAATTGCATTGCGCTCAAAGTTGATGGTCTCCGGCAGTTCTGCCAAATCCTGCGGCCAGCTGACCAGGCCGTCCCGCTCCATCCGGTTGCGGTGCAGCGTCGAGAAAACGGTTTTGGAGGCATCGGCAAATTGTGCGCGCAGCCCGGCAAAGTCACGCGACATGGCCAGCTCCTTGCCATCGGCATCGGTGACTCTGAAGTTCATGTAAAGGTGGGTCGCCACACGCCCGGCTTCGGGCGCAACGTCCCAGGCATCCCTCGGCACATCGATTGCCTTTTCGCGCAACAAAAAGCGTGTCATCACATCGATTAATGGTTCATCCGCCGCAGACAAATCATTCATCCCGGGCTTGCTTGCTGCGTAGGTAATAAAATCGCCGACGGTATCGGGTACCGGCACCAGCGCGCTTCGGATGCGTTGCGGCAGTGACTTGAAATACGCCTGCGCCTTTTCACGCAGCATCCCCATCGTCAACCATTCAAAGCGTGCGGCATTAACCTGGTTGATGACAGAGACCGGCAGGGTAACCGTCACACCGTCCATTGGATGGGTCGGCTCAAACCGATATTGCAACGGGTATGCGGCACCCTTGTGCTTGAGGGTCTTTGGAAAAAGATCAAAAGTAATATCATCCGCACCGCGTCGCATGAGTTGTTCGCGGGTGAATTCAAGCGTGTCCGGCTTGATTTTTTCAACGTCCTTGCGCCAACGCTCGAAAGCAACCATGGTGATGACGTCTGGCGGAATCACGCTATCGTAGAGTTGGAACATATCCTCGTCATCAACCAGCACATCCTGCCGCCGCGCCTTCGCTTCGATGTCCTCGATTTCGTCGATCAGACGGAGATTCATCCGCAAAAATTTTCCATGCGTATCGACTTCGCCCGCCACCAATCCCTGCCTGATAAAAATTTCGCGCGCCTCTTTGGGGTTGATCGCACCGTAATGAATGCGGCGGCGTGCGTTGATGACCAATCCATACAGCGAAACCGTCTCGAACGCCACCACCTGTCCCGACTTGCGCTCCCAGTGCGGGTCGTAATGGGAACGTGTCACCAAATGCCCGGCGAGTTGTTCAATCCATTCAGGCTCGATGGTGGCGATGGTGCGGGCATAGATGCGCGTCGTCTCGGTCAGTTCGGCCGCCATCAACCATTTCATCCGCTCCTTCTTTTGGGCGGCATGGTCGCGGGTACGCTTCGGCAAATGAAATTTCACGCCGCGCGGCGCGACGTAATCATTGCCGTCAATCGATTTGGTACCAACGTTGGTGATGATGCCGGTTAACAATGCACGATGGATGCTTGCATAACGCGCGGCGGCCTGTTTGTTTCCGGCGTTGGTCTGCTCGACCGTGGTTGGCAGGCTTGTAGTAACAGTCGGCGCGGGGGGCTTCTGTTTCGACAAATCGCCAGGCCCGCCCGAGGCCCGGGATTGCCCGCCGACATACATGCCTAGTGACCCGCACAGTTCTGCCAGTTGTGCATGCACATCCCGCCACTCGCGCATGCGCATCGGTGACAGGAAGTTTTCGCGCAACAGGATATCGAGTTTGCGGTGCGATTGTTTATGCTTGATCGCATCGTCATAAAACCGCCACAGATTCACGTATGCCAAAAACTCGGATTGTGCATGCGCAAATTTTTCGTGGGCGGCTGTGTGCTGCTCCTGTTTGTCCATCGGGCGGTCACGCGGATCCTGCACCGTCAGCGCGGACGCAATGATCAACACGTCGCCGAGACAGCCCTCCTTCTCGGCCGCGACCAGCATCCGGGCAATGGCCGGGTCGACGGGAAACTTGGCCAGCTTCCAGCCCAGCGGCGAAATATTTTTCGCCTCATCAACAGCGCCCAATTCAAACAATTGCCGGTACCCATCCTCAATCATGCGCGGACTCGGTGGCTCGACAAACGGGAAATTTGCGACATCCCCCAGACCCAGCGCCTTCATCCGCAAGATGACGCTGGCAAGTGATGTCCGCAGAATCTCCGGCGTTGTAAATTGTGGTCGCGCAACAAAATTCTCTTCGGCATAAAGCCGGATGCAAATGCCCGCCGCCACACGGCCGCAGCGACCGGCGCGCTGCATTGCCGACGCCTGTGAGATCGGCTCAATTTGCAACATGTCGATTTTCTGGCGCGGGCTGTAACGGTGCACACGTGCCACGCCGGTATCAATCACATACCGAATCCCGGGCACGGTCAGCGAGGTTTCGGCGACGTTGGTGGCAAGCACGATACGACGACGGTTTGACGACGCGGCCGCAAAGATCCGGTCCTGCTCGGCGTTGGACAGGCGCGCAAACAAGGGCAGCACCTCGGTATGCTGCGGATGGTGCTTGCGCAGCGCCTCGGCCGTGTCGCGAATCTCCCGTTCCCCGGGCAAAAACACCAGCACATCGCCTTCGTGGGTTTCACGGAACAGTTCGTCAACCGCGTGTGTCACCGCATCTTCGATTTCGACTGCATCTTCGGCGTCATCCAAAAAATGTTCCGGGCGATACCGCACTTCCACCGGATAGGTGCGACCCGACACCTCGATCACCGGCGCGCCGTTGAAATGGTCGGAAAAACGCTTTGGGTCAATGGTGGCGGAGGTGACAATGATTTTTAGATCCGGCCGTTTGCCCATCAGCTGCTTGATGTAACCGAGCAGGAAATCAATGTTGAGGCTGCGCTCGTGCGCTTCGTCGATAATGATGGTGTCGTAGGCCCATAGGTTGCGGTCGCTATGGGTTTCGGCCAACAAAATTCCATCGGTCATCACCTTTACAAAGGTATCGTCGGTGGTTTTGTCGTTGAAGCGTATCTTGTAGCCGACCGTATGTTGACCGGTCTGTTTTAACTCATGTGCAAGTCGTGACGCCAATGTGCGCGCGGCGATCCGGCGAGGCTGTGTGCAACCGATCATGCCATTGACGCCCCGACCGAGTTCAAGACATATCTTTGGCAGCTGGGTGGTTTTGCCAGAGCCGGTCTCGCCGCAAACGATAACCACCTGGTTGTCCTGAATCAGCTTGGCGATTTCGACACGCCTTTCGGCGATTGGCAGCGCATCGTCGAAGGTTGGATGGGCGATCAGCGCATGGCGCACCTGTCGCGCCTGCACGCGCAACAACGCCGCCGCCTGCAAGTCTGTCAATTGCGTTTCAATCTGCGCGATCTGTTCGGATGGTTTTTTTGCACGCTGATATTCGCGGCGTTTTTTTTCGAGGGCAACAATGCGCCCGCGATCAGCCAACAGCAAATCATCGATATTCAGGTGTTTTGGCACATCCCAGCGTGTCGGTAGCGCGGACGGATTGGGTGCGCCGGATTGGCTCGGGGCGCGTTCAGGTAAATCAGACATGGCTCTATTTTACGCGGCGGCAACGGCAATCTTCAAAACCGGATTTCGGGTGATACCATCGTCGGCATGACCACTTCAGTACAACCCGACGCCAGCGACATTCTCAACCGTGTGTTTGGCTTCACCGAATTTCGCCCGAATCAGGGCGCCATTGTTGAGCAGGTGATTGCCGGCGGCGACGCTTTGGTTTTGATGCCCACCGGCGGGGGAAAGTCACTCTGCTATCAGGTTCCGTCGCTGGTCCGTGCCGGCACCGGTATTGTGATTTCGCCTTTGATCGCATTGATGCAAGATCAGGTTGCGGCGTTGCGTCAGCTTGATGTGCACGCCGCATTTCTCAACTCGACGCTCGATGCGGCTGATGCGGCGGCGGTTGAGCAGTCGTTGCTCGCCGGCGAACTTGATCTTCTCTACGTTGCCCCGGAGCGTCTGTTGACGCCGCGCTTCCTGCATCTGCTGTCAAAATCCACGCTCGCACTATTTGCCATCGACGAAGCCCATTGTGTTTCCCAATGGGGGCATGACTTCCGGCCCGAGTATCGCGAGCTGAGTGTTTTACACGAACGATTTCCCGACGTACCGCGCATCGCATTGACCGCAACTGCTGATGCGCCAACCCGCGTGGAGATCATCGAACGATTATCGCTGGCAAACGCCAAACAATTTATTACCAGCTTTGACCGGCCGAATATTTGTTATCGCATCACACAAAAAACCGACGGGTTGGGGCAGTTGCTTGAATTTCTTGGCGGCCACAAAGGCGAGGCCGGCATTGTCTATTGCATGTCGCGAAAAAAGGTCGAGGCCACCGCTGAACACCTGAATGAGCGCGGTTACACCGCACTCGCCTACCACGCCGGATTGAGCGGTGACATCCGCACGCGCAACCAACAACGATTCATCCGCGAAGATGGGATCATTGTGGTTGCCACCATCGCCTTCGGGATGGGCATCGATAAGCCGGACGTACGGTTTGTGGCGCACCTGGAACTGCCAAAAAGTATCGAAAGTTATTCTCAGGAAACCGGCCGGGCCGGTCGCGATGGCGCGCCGGCCGACGCATGGCTCGCCTATGGGCTGGCGGATGTGGTTGGTATCAGCCATATGATCGAATCCGGCGAGGCGCCGGCCGAGCGCAAGCGGGTCGAACGGCAAAAGCTCGACGCCTTATTTGGACTTTGCGAGACGACGGAATGCCGGCGGCGTTCGCTGTTGCGCTATTTCGGTGAAGGCTACACCGGTGTTTGCGAAAATTGCGACAACTGTCTAAGCCCGGTGGAGACATGGGATGCCACGGTTGCGGCGCAAAAGGCATTGTCGGCCGTCTACAAAACGGGAAACCGGTTTGGTGCGGTGCATGTGATTGATGTATTGCTCGGCAAAACAACTGATCGGACGTCACAATTTAACCATCATCAACTAAGCGTGTTTGGTGTTGGCCAGGAACATAGCCAGACTGAATGGCGCGGCGTGTTTCGCCAATTGGTGGCGATGGGGTTTTTGGCAGTGGACATGGCGGGATTCGGCGGACTGACGCTGACTGACACCAGTCGTGGTGTGCTGCGAAATGAACAGCGCATCACGTTGCGACGCGACGCGCCCAAAGCCACCAAACGCACGTCGGCGGGGCGGAGCGTGGATCGCGCCAACAAAAACGGCGCACAGATTCAGGCACAAGACGAACCGCTATGGCGGGCGCTGCGTGAGGAGCGGTTACGTATTGCCCGTGAACAGGGGGTACCGCCGTACGTGATTTTTCATGATGCCACCCTGCTTGAACTGCTTCGCAAAAAACCGCGCAACCAGAGCGAAATGGCGGCAATCTCCGGCGTGGGCAGCGCCAAACTCGCGCGCTATGGCGATGCCTTTATTGCGATTCTGACGCGATCCGATGTCTGAGTACGCGCTTCAGACAGGTACGGAAAGCCGTCTCGGCGTGCGTAATACAATGGACCGCCCGTTATAATCAACGCTATTGCAATCCGGTCGACCTGACCGCGACAATAGATGGTTTTGTCCGACACATACCGCCAATTCAAACCACTCGCAAAACCCGTCCATCCATTGCCATTTACAGGAGTACACCCATTGGCGAGTCGACTTCGCTTTGGTATTGGCTTGTTGTCCGGGCTGACGATTGCCTGCGCTGCCAATGGTGCCGCGCTATCGGCAAAAACAGAGGCGGCACGCCTGAGCGGCACCTGGGTGGTTGCACCCGGTGAAATTCTGACCCGTATTTGTCACAATTTTGCGCCGCATCAGGCAATACTGGCGCGTAAATGCGTGCGTGATTTTGCGGCGGACAACCCGCACCATTTGCGACCGGACGCGCCGGACAAACTCGCCGTCGGTGTGGTGCTTTTGGTGCCTGCGTCGTTGCGTTTGATGCCGACGGGCGACGTGGTCGCGACGACAGCCGATGCCAAGCCGATTGCCCCGGGTGAACCGGCGTCGGCGGGTCGCGTCATCGGGCTCGACCGCAAAGCGGAATCCGATCCGGTGACCATTCCCAATGCACCTATCCGTGCCGCCATTGCCACGCCGCCAATGCCAGCCGCGGCAAAATCCGCTTATCAGGACAAGTTGATCGCAAACGTCGGGCTGGAACCGGATGAAACGGCCGGCGGGCGAAACGCGTCGCAAGATTCACCAGGGCAACGCTTCGTGTCGGTTGAGCTGTTTGCCGAATCCAAGGACGAATCTGCACGTGGTCGCGGCCACGAGCAGGCGATCAACGCGCAGTATCGACAGGAAACCGAGAATTGGGGTGAATGGGCGTTCGACGTTGCCGCCCGCCAGCTGACGACCGCGCCGGGTGATCCTGTTGTCGGTCGCAGCAATACCCCGCGTGCGACGCTGCTGCATAGTTTGTTTCCGATCACCGAACGGTGGGTGGCCAATTCAGCGCTGGGGGTGATTCGCAACCCGATCAATCCGTTGGTGACAAATTCGTACCGACAGTCGCTGCCGACGCCGCTTTATATCGGCGTCGCCAGCAATATCGGCGATGGCCAACGCGAAATACGCTTTGCGACCGGACAGATTGGCACCTTGACCGGGCTTTCCGCCAGCGCGTTTGAGCGAACCAGCGGATCGTTTGCCAGCATTGGCGGAAATTTGCGGATTGCCGAAAGATGGTCGGTTGGTGGCCAGGCGATCAGCGTGCGCGACGTGCCCAATATTGTCGAGCATACAAGTGTCGCCGGCGTGCTCCGCTACCAGCTGCCACAACGGGCGGGCGGTGCGTCGTTGCACGCGCTGACGGACGGACGTGGGCGGGCGGGAATTTGGTCCGATGCGGACGTGACGCTTGACGGTGTTCGCCACCAGTTCGGCATTTTTCGACTTGACCCCGGATTGCTTTGGGCAGATTCACAAATTGCCAACGATCAGCAGGGACTCTACTGGCGCGCCAACCTGGCGGGACTGCGCCAATTTTGGTCGGGTGGGATCAGTTACGACGATACCAATATTCAACGCGACCCGACCCGCGGCGGTCAGGAAAGTGTTTCAGGCTTTGTCGGCACAACCCTGCGGCTTGATCGTCGCGTATCTGTTGGTGGCAACATTTCGATCCAGTCAACGCGGCCGCGCGACGCCAACACGCTGGCGCGGCGGACTTTTTCGGGCAACCTGTTTACCAACGTGAGCCATTGGCTGGGCGTATCCCGAATCGACGCAGCAAGGTATCTGCTCCGCCCGGAAGCGTCCTCTCAAGATACCGTTGATACCTTGTCGATTTCCCACGATTGGCCGGCACTTGGTGAATTCTCGTTGAACAGTGCATTGACCGGCTCGCGCGAGAACAGCGCCGGCGCGGTCACACGCCGTGAGTCGGCCAATCTCGGCTTGCGCAGTCCGTCCGGCGGCGATTTGAGTTGGGATCTGGCGGTCGCCATTGCCCGCGTGACAAACCCACGCGGGACGGAGAAAAATATCAATGCAAGCGTTGGGGGTTACTGGCGCATCAGCGGCGACCTGAGTGCGTCGGCGCAATTCATTTGGTCGACCATTGATGCGGCAACACCTTTGCCCGGTGTGGTCGTCAATCCGTTTCGCCGCGAAAAACGCCTGGCGTTGTCAATTCGATATGAACAGGCCAGCGGCATGGCGTTTGGCACGGCCGGATCACCGCAAGAAAGACGTTTTGGCACAGGGCGTATCACCGGCGTGGTGTTTTTTGATGAAAATGGTGATGGCGTGCGGCAGGCGAATGAGCGCGGCGCCGGCAACCTGACTGTTTTTCTGGACGGCAGAATTCCAGTCACCACCGACAGCAATGGGCGCTATGTTTTTTCATCGGTGGCAACCGGCGCGCGCACGTTATTCATTTCGCCGGATATTCTGCCATTGCCGTGGACGCTTGAAAGTGAAAACGGATTTCGCGTGACCGTCCCGTTGCGCGGCGAAGCGGTATTTGATATTCCACTGGTTCGGCTCAATCGCTGACCGGCTAGCTTGGCGGCATCAATTCAACGTTCACCGGCCATTTGCCATTGGTCCATTCAAGATCGCCACGCAACTTGATGGGTGGTTTCCAGTCGGGCCGTTTACCATCGGCGCTGTCTTGCGGGGAGATAAAAATGGTGCGTTTCTCGCCGGCAAGAATGGGCAGATTTGAAACGGTGAATTCGATTTTTTTGCCGGTGGCGTCAATGCCTTCGAGTATGCCCTCGAGGCGGCCGTGGGCGGTGCCGGTATTGTGCACATCAACCACCGGCATCCATAAGCCATTGACCCGGCCGATTCGAATGGCATCGACGACAAGTTTCGGCGCGACATCACCAACGGCGAAATAAACGATCACACCAATGCGGCCTTGCAGGGGTAGCTGGATATTGCCTGCTGTCACGGTCGGCAACGAATCCTGCGTGCGCTCAATCATCAATGCAAAACGACATTCCTGCGGTTTGGCGTCTGCCGGCACATGCACTTCAAAACGAAACCGGCGACTACCGCGCGCAGGTAGTTTGACCACATAGCGCTCGACTTGCACCCAGCGGCGGCAGCTGTCGTCGCCCGGTGCATCCGTCGAAAAGGCCACGGCACCGGTTGGGCTCAACTGCCAATCTGCGGTCTTGATTGAGAATTCGTCAGCCGCCGGCGCATCGTTGCCGATGGTGAGCAACTGGCGCGACACATTCCCGGGCGAACCCTTGATCTCGAAGCGCGCCGGCACCACATAGCCGGAGAAGGCCATGGCACTGTTGGCACCAATAAACAGGCTGGTCATTGCCAGCAATATTGCCGCGATAGTGGAAATTCTCATTTTGGTAACACCTCAACTTCAAAAACGGGATCGAATCCCAGACCACCCAAAAAGTGGCGGCCATCGATGAACAGCAAAAAATCGAACACGTCACCCATTTCACGCGCGGGCACGGTGCCCTGATAGACCAGCGCGCGGTTACCCGGCACAACATGGCCCGGCATGAGTATGCCGCGCGTTGTCCATTCAACCTTGAGGCCGCTCGTTCCGCGCAGACCTTTGACCGCCAACGGTAACGCGAAATAAATCCGAACCGGTCGCCCGACGTATGCCGAAACATCGATCTTAAGCTCAACCCCGCCAAGTTCCGCGACCAGTGCGTTCATCTGATCGGCGCTGAGCCCGTCGCCGGAATGAAGCCATCGGGGTGTGATGGCGGTCTCGGTCCCTTTGGTCGATTTATATTTCAACACCGCCGCCGATACCGCAGCAGGTGCAATACAGAACGCCAGCAACAACATTAAAAGTATCCGGATCATGGCATCGCCAATGTATAGATAACATCACCCGAATAAGTGCCCTGCCGCACAATATTCTGGTTCAAATAGCGAAACCGCAAGCAATCCTGTGACTGGTTCGAATTCTGAAACACAAGAATGGTTTGCGCGGCCCCGCCGGTAAAGGTCCCGGCCGCGATGGTCGCGGGATTGTAAGCAGCGGGCGGAGTATTGATCCAGTTGATCTGGGTAAACGGAATCACATCCGTGCCACAAGTGGCGGGCGTGGTGCAGGTCATGCCTGCCGTCGAATTCGCGGTCAGCGTGGCGGTTCGTGAGGCGGCCGGCGTGGCGCGCGCCTCGGCGTTAAAAAACACAAAATTGGCTGTCGCGCAGGAAGATCCGGCACGTGCAGCCGCAGGTGCCGTCATCAATTGTATGGCCGCTGTTCCCACATTACCACCCGCGACGGTCACACTGGTGGTTGTAATGGTCGCTAATGTCGCACCAATCCGCAATCGAATCTGCGTGGGCGCATCGAGGACCACCGCAAGATTGGCCAATGCCAACGGCGGCGGCACAATTGCCAAAACTAGGAGTAGAAAAGTCAAACGTTTCATCATGCTGAATAATAATCCACGCCGTTGCAGAATGGCCAAAATAAAAGGGCCGCGAAATAATCGCGGCCCTTGCACAAAACCTGTCAAGCCGAATGAATTATGGCGTGGATGCGGTGTAGGTCACCTGGCCGCCGTTAGCGGCGCCGCCGTAGGTGGCTGCAGATGGGATCGTGGCGTTCAGATAAGCATAATTCCATACTGCGGTCCGGTTAGTGACGCGACCGGCATTCAGCAATGGTGTTGAGGTTCCGTTACCTGCATCTGACAGGATCGGTGCCGGGAAATTCGGGATATCGGTTGAGGTGGTGCTGATTTGCCCATAGCTGATAACACCCGACCCCGGCGTGGGTGATCCCAGGCCCAAGCCAGCACTATTATTGGTCTCGGTAATGGTCACCTGCCCGTTGTTTGCTTGCACCAGTACGTTGGCACCGGTGCCGGCAGCGTCGCCGCCGGTACCGGCAACCGGCGTAGAGTTGCCAACGTTGCCAGGCGCGCTGGTCATATCGAATGTGATCTGGTCAATGGTCCCATCCGCCGTACCGACTCTAAAACGCAGGAATCCCGGGATGATGATCCGAAAATCAATCCGCGCTGCCACCGAGAATGGCGCCGCAACGTCGGTGGCTGGTTGCTCAGCAAACGCCGCTTGTGGGACCAGCGCCGCAGAACTTGCCGCGGCAACCGCCGCAGCGATGAATTTTAATCGACTTGATTTCATGACTTGCTCCTTAGGAATTTAACCAGGCATTGATCAGGATTAGATAAAAAAACAACCGCTGTTTGGACCTGACGCGATGCAACATGGGGCTATTCTATCGGAAGTGCCTCACGTAAGTTGTGTGCTAGAACACACTTCACATTGATTTACAAAGATATTTTCCGAAAACCGTCGAATTGATGCCGCTAGTCAGACCTCGCTTAAGGCATCGCGGCGGTATAGGTCACACGGCTGCCATTAACATTGACG
>JANOEV010000141.1:0-6128 GCA_031413695.1 Burkholderiales bacterium | reverse complement strand
GCCTCCAACGGCGGCTGGCACCTCCTCAACAACAACAACGTTGAGATCACCAGCTCGACCGCCGGCGCTCCGGCTGGCTCCCAGATCCTCATGTCCATGAACGCCGCCGAAGGCGTCCTCATCTTCATCGAAGGCCAGCCGCAGTTCTCCGACTTCTCGTCGGTACCCGTTTTGGGCCGTCGCGCTTGATGTCGGACTTGCGTGGCTTTGCCCGCGCGACTCTGCCAATGGCTTCACTCATATTGATTCAACTCTCAGTGCGCGCAATTGCCCTACCACGTCTCGAATTGCGCATGTCGCCGGAAGAGTCGCCGCTCGCGGGGGGTGGTCTTTGTCGATGACACAAACCGCAGGGATGGCGAGGCGGGAACCTGCACGTGCCGGCCGGCTGCCGGCACGTGCGAATTATACGGCTGAAAATCGAACGACAGCGATTGCTTATTTTTTGCCGGTTGGCGTCGTCGCAACCGCCCGCGGAACGACTTCACCCACGGTTACCGTCACGCCCACCTCGGTCTCGCCAAGCGCGCGCGCGGCAGAGCGTTCGATGAGTGTATTCATGCGGTTCGCCAGCATTTCAACCGGGATACTGCGACCGACATCGAGTGCAGTCGAATTCGGGTCATTTAGCTTGGTGAAGTCATGCCGCGCGACTTTTTCAACGACGCGCAATGTTTTTGGATCGAGCACGTAGAGTTGGATGTAAGAAAACGGCGCGACGTAGACTTTGGATCGGTTTTTTGTGCCGTCTTCCGGGTTGGTTGTATCCGACTCGCCCTGTCCGCTCGCGTCGATATCCGGATTGCCGTCCTGCCCTTCAAGAACGGCACTCGACAATGGCTGAACATAAACGCCGATACCGTTGAGCTTCGGACCCATGCCGGCGCGCTCAGAGAACAGATATTTCGGCGTGGCGACAATGATCTTTTCCCAAGTTAATCTATTGGGATACTTTTCCAACGCGGCAACAATCTTGCCGATGGCGACGGCCTCGCGGTCCTGCGGTGCAACGCCGTCCATTTCAGCGTGGTTGAGCGTGATGTATTCACGTTTGCTTTCCGGGTGCGCCGCCGTGATCGCGCTATCAAGCCCGCGCAGCACCGAAAGGTTGAGCCCGTTTCCCGGCACACGGATAACGCTGCGGATGTTGTTGTCAAGGATATTGGAACCGGTGATTTGTTTTTGGCGCACAAATGTAAACTGATCGCCGACCGCCGACACCAGCGCAAATGTCTGTTGTCTCTCCGCTGCGACCACCGGTTGCGCGGATACTGCGGCGGTCGACGCTTGCGCAATCGCGACCGGCGCCAACACCACGCCTGCGGTCAGCATGGCGACGATCATGCCGGATAAAACTCGCTTTTGATTCATATTAATCCTTAGAGAAAAGTCTTTATTTGCGTGGTGTTTCAGGCATTGTTACCCGGGAAAGCAGGCCCGTCCTTGTGTTTTTCTGGTGGCTGTGCATCCTTTATGCGTGCACTTTGCCAAGCAGCAAATACTCCATCAATGCTTTTTGTACATGCAGGCGATTTTCCGCCTCCTCCCAAACAACCGATTGCGCCCCTTCCAACACGTCTTCCGCAACCTCTTCACCACGATGCGCCGGCAGACAATGCATAAATAATGCATCTGTCGCGGCGCTTTTCATCATGGCGGCATCAACAATAAAAGCCGCGAAGGCTTTTTTGCGTGCCGCTGTTTCCTCTTCGTAACCCATGCTGGTCCACACATCGGTGGTGATCAGGTGCGCGTTTTTTGCCGCCGCTATCGGGTTGGTGAAAATTTTTATGTGCGCACGGTCACTTTTTGCGATGCGCGCATCGTCCATCGCGTATTCCGACGGTGTGGCGACGTTTAACGTAAAACCAAAAATGCGCGCCGCTTCGACCCAGGTGTAACTCATGTTGTTGGCGTCACCAATCCAGGCAACCGTCTTGCCGGTAATGTCACCGCGGTGTTCGATATAGGTGAACACATCGGTCAGCACCTGACAGGGGTGAAATTCATTGGTCAGGCCGTTGATCACCGGCACCCGCGAGTGTTTGGCAAAGCGTTCCACCTTGTCCTGCTCGTAGGTGCGGATCATGACCAGATCGACCATGCGCGAGATAACGCGAGCGGTATCCTCGATCGGCTCGGCACGACCGAGTTGGGTTGATTGTGAATCGAGATTAATCGCCTGGCCGCCAAGTTGGTAGATGCCTGCTTCAAACGAGACACGCGTCCGGGTTGAGCTTTTTTCAAACACCATCGCCAACATGCGGTCGGTCAACGGTTGGTAGGGAATGTACTGTTTAAAACGCTGTTTGAGCACTTTGGTACGCGCGATGATGTGATCAAACTCATCTTTGTTGAAGTCGGATAACTTTAGAAAATGTTTCATGCTGATCACGCCGCCATCTTTGTCGCGGCGTCTTTGGCAGGCATCGGTGAGGTCGCCAAAAACTGTTTGACGACCGCCACAATTCGTGCCGCGATTTCATTCGCTTCGGCGGCATTGATGATCAACGGCGGCACAATACGCACCACGCTGTCCTGCGTGACATTGGTCAGCAATCCCGCCGCCAGCGCCATTGCCGGTATTTCCGCACAGGCGCGATTAAGTTCCACACCCAGCATTAGTCCCTGGCCACGCACCTCCTTTACCCCTTCAACACCATGAAAGCCGTTGATCAATCCCTGTTTGAGGATCGCGCCCATCGCCGTTGCATTGGCAAGCAACGCCTCTTCTTCCATAATTTCAAGTGTCCGCAGTGCCGCAACCGACACCAGCGGGCCGCCGCCAAATGTGGTGCCATGATTGCCCGGTTTGAATACCTGCGCAGCGGCACCTTTTGCCAGGCACGCGCCAATTGGCACGCCGGAGCCGAGCCCTTTGGCCAACGGCATGACATCGGGCGAAATGCCCGACCATTGGTGGGCGAACCACTTGCCGGTGCGGCCGATACCAGACTGCACTTCATCGATCATCATCAACCAGCCCTTGTCGGTGCAAAGTTGACGCAGGGCGCGAAGGTAATCCGCGCGAGCCTCGACAATACCGCCTTCGCCCTGCAGAACTTCAGACAATACGGCGACGACGTCTTTGTTGTGCGCCGCGATGGTTTTGACCGCCTCGATGTCGTTATACGGCACCCTGATAAATCCCGTGACCAGCGGCTCAAACCCCGCCTGCGCTTTGCGTGAGCCGGTGGCGGCAAG
Source organism: Burkholderiales bacterium (assembly GCA_031413695.1). GTDB lineage: Bacteria > Pseudomonadota > Gammaproteobacteria > Burkholderiales > Usitatibacteraceae > UKL13-2. The sequence continues at coordinate 2,924 of JANOEV010000141.1, read as the reverse complement.
CGTTGCAAGTGTGCGTCCATGCCAGGCGCGCTCCATTACGATGATCTGTGGGTTGGTGATACCACGTTGATGCCCGTGCAGTCGCGCGATTTTGATGGCGCATTCGTTGGCTTCGGCGCCCGAGTTGGCAAAAAATACATTGTCCATGCCGGCCAGCGCGCAGAGTTTATCGGCAAGTGCAGCCTGCTCGGGGATATTGACCAGATTGGACGTGTGAATCAGCCGGCCGGCCGGCCTGCGCTGCGATCGCCTTGACCAATTTGGGGTGCGCATGCCCCAACCCTGACACGGCAATGCCGGCAAGTGCGTCAAGAATTTTTCGTCCGTCCGTCGTGTACAACCACGCACCTTCACCGTGGGTGAACGCAACATCGAGCGGCTTGTAGGTATTCATTTGATGGGTTGAAAACATATTCAGACTCCTCGTGCATCCGGTCGGGAAAGCAAAAACGGCGGGTTCGACAATTCGAAGGCCGCCGTCTGGTGAAATCGAGGAGAAATACTAGGCCAAATGCGAGTTTGGCGCAACCGCAACACCCTTGGATGTCAAAAGCGACGGAATACAGAAAATTGGTGACAAATAAACGTTATGACTGCGCCAGTGTTTTTAGTACTGAATTCGCCGCGGCTGCGGCGTGTTTTCGCAACTCCGGCACCGCAGTCGCCTCCCAATCGCGGGCCTTCAACAACGGCCCGACATAATAGATGCCGCCATCGCTGTTTCCCGCGGCGTCGACCACCCGGTAGTCGCCGGCAACTTCAATGCCTTGCCGCAGCGGGTCGGCGACAATCAGCCGATCAGCCGCCATTTGCGCCAGCAGCGGCTCGGCGGAAAATTCGGACGACGGGCCCGTGCAGTTGATCACCGCACCGACATCGAGACTGATCATCCCGCTGATACCGGCGTGGCCGCGTTGTCGCAGCGTCACCCTGACGCCGTCGGCACCAACAGCAAATGCCAAAATATGCGCTGCCATCGACACAATTTCACCACGCGAGGCATAGCCCGTGATCAGATCAAAAATCGCAGGCGCGGCACGGTGGCGATGGGTTTCCCAAAATGGCTTCAAATGCCGTAAAAAACGCCGCCGCTCAATCATCGGCAATTGCGCCCAGAGTTGCGGCGTGATCGGTCGCAGACTGGCCACCACATCGCGCCAATCGCCGCCATTTCTTTCGACGATATCAACATGCGCCCGCACCGCCCGAAGGTATGCGCGCGCACGCAGCGACGCAAGGATATCCGGCGGCGGCGTGTCGAATAATGGTGAAGCGGTGTGGTGGCGATGCGACTGCGGCCACAACCCGCGCCGCGAGACAACATGAATTTGCGGCCGAACAAATTCAGTCGACGGTGCGGATTGTTTTTGTTCCAGTTTGCGGCGCGCATCGATTGAGATGACGACGTCAAACATGGTCAGTCCGCTGCCGATCAGCAGTACCGGCTTGGCCAAATCAATGCCGTCGAGTGCGCCCTCCCGCCAGGGATCACGAATGTATCTTGGACTGGCAACAAATTCGGCGTCTGCCGCTTGCGGGTGCGCCGGCGCAAAGTTGCCCAATGCCAAGACAATGCAATCGGCAATGATGGGGTCACCGTCGACAAACGACACGCGGTAGCGGGCGGTGTCGGCTCGCTGAATCGATGAGACCGTTTTGTTGATGACGGAAAATTCGGCATCCGTTTTGCCGGCGGCGTCCTTCAAGGTCTTTTGCAAGTACGCGCCATACCAACGCCGGCCGACAAAACTGCCTCCCTTGGCGGCAATTTTATTGGTGTGCAAAAAATTCAGGAAATCCTCGGGCCGGTCTTCAAACGCACTCATCCGGCCGGCCGGCACATTCAGTAAATGGTCCGGCGAGTTGGTCCCGTACGCTAGCCCACGCGCCAGCATCGACGGTTCAACGCCGGCATGCGGTTTGTTGACCAGATAAATCCTGACGTTGCCCCCGGTGGTCGCACCGAGCAGGTGCGCAGCAACCATCGTGCCGCAAAACCCGGCACCGACAATGACGATCACGTGCTCGGTCGAATCAGGAATTTGCATTGGCGGAGAAAATGTTTACTGGCATGGCAAATTTTACGCGTCGATCGGCAACGCGACCAATTGCGCGAATTGGCGGGCATTTTTGCCCATCCAGAGACGCTGGCAACGTCTCTCGCAGGCTATAATTTCACGGTCTTGCTGGGCTGTTATTGCGAACCTAATACGCTTTTTCCGTCCGCGCTCGGACGCAAGATCGATTCATGACGACTTACCCGCAATTTTTCCTTCTTTGTCCCGGTGTCACCGGCGGGGCGATTTAATGCCGCTTGACCAATTCATCCAATTTTCGGCCGATGTTGTACCCATTCAGCATGCCAACACTGTCATGAGCCCCCAGCGTCTGGTGATTCAGGGGGTTACGCCCAACGGCCGCGCGTTTCGCCCGAGTGATTGGGCGGAACGGCTGTGCGGCATCATGTCGACCTTCGGCGGCGACCACCAGATGCGTTATTCACCGTTTGTGCGACCGATGATGCTCGACGGCGTCCGCTGTGTATTGGTCGAACCATCGCTGGCTGATGTCGAGCCGCGCGCCTATCGTTTTTTGCTCGATTTTGCCAACGACAATGAGCTGCTGGTGATCGACCCAAACGGCCCCGCAACCGAAGGATTTTGCCCTGTACCCGGCGGCGCGCTGGAAAAACTCACCGACTAGGCGCGTGTCAGCCTGGTGTCATCAGCCGTCACCAACAAACAAAAACGCCGCAAGGATTTCCTTTGCGGCGTTCTTTCTTGTTACCAAACCACGTTGCGCCGAATCACCCGGCACACAATCAGCAGATTTAGGCGGTTGCAGTCGCGCCAATAGCCTTGATCGCCTTGGTCAGACGGCTCTTGTGGCGTGCCGCCTTATTCTTGTGGATAATTTTTTTGTCT
>JANOEV010000140.1:0-5188 GCA_031413695.1 Burkholderiales bacterium | reverse complement strand
GGCGTCGAAAGAATTTTCCGAAGGTGGTGCCGCGTTATCGCATGGATAGTCTGGTGGCCATCGGCGAGGCAGTGCGCGCGGGGCTGGGTATCGGTGGCATGGCGACCTACAAGGCGCAGCACGATCCACTGTTGCGCGCGCTCACCCCGCCGCTGGAAAGTTCCTCCATCGATATCTGGGTGTTGACGCACCCGGAATCGCGCCACCTGCGGCGCATTTCGGCGGTGTACGGCTATATCGCAAAAGAGATACGGCTTGAATGATTGTTGTTGCGCCTCCTCGCAGGCGTAGAATCGCTTTTTTATGTCAGCAGAGACCAGCCCATGAAACCTGTTTACCTCGTCCCCGGATTGCGCACGCCCTTTTACAAGACCGATGGCGCGCTTAAACAGTTCGACGCAATCCAAATGTCAGTGCCGGTGGTGCAGGCAATGGCAAAGGTGGCGCGGCCTGATCTGATGATCTGGGGAACCGTCATTCCGAGTCTGCGTTGGAGCAATATCGCCCGCGAAGTATTGATGGATGCGAAACTCGACGCAACTATTCCGGCGCACTCAAACGTGCAGGCGTGTTCAACCTCGATGGTGGGTGTGTTTGAAGCCGCCGGTATGTTGAGCGACCACACGACGCTGGCGATGGTCGGTGGTGTTGAAGCCATGAGTCAGGTGCAGATCGGCCTGACACAAGGGTTTTCAAATTGGTTGCGGGCGGTGATGCAGGCGCGCACCTTTGGCCAGCGGCTTGATGCCATTGGCAATATTAAATTCAAAGACATCCGGCTCGATATCCCAAGCGTGAAAAATCGTTCAACCGGCAAAAGCATGGGCGAGCATTGCGAGGAAATGGCCAAGCATTGGAAAATTCCGCGTGCCGCGCAGGACAAGATTGCCTATGACAGTCACGCCCGCGCCGTCAAGGCGATGAGCAACGGGTTTTTTAATGACCTTGTCATCAATATCAACGGCAATGGCAAAGACGGTATTCCGCGCGCCGACTCAACGCTCGAAAAACTCGCCTCCCTCAAGCCGGCGTTTGATCGCGTCGGTGACGGCAGCGTCACGGCTGGCAATGCCTCGCCGTTAACAGACGGCGCGGCCGCCATCTGGGTGGCCAATGAGCAGGGGCTGGCCAAGTTGCCGCCCGCTGCGGCGCGCGTGAAGTTGCTTGACTATGAAATTGCCGGTGTGGATATTTTTGCCGAGGGCCTGTTGATGGCACCGGCCTACGCGATTCCGCGCCTGCTGGCGCGCCACGGCCTGACGCTCAACGATATCGACTTGTGGGAAATTCACGAAGCCTTTGCCGCGCAGGTGTTGTGCAATATCGCCGCGCTCGAAAGTGAATCGTTTGTGCGCGAAAAGGTGAAGGTGAACCAAACACTCGGCAAATTTCCGTGGGCGCGCCTCAACCCGAACGGCGGTAGTGTGGCCATCGGTCATCCATTCGGTGCAACCGGCGCGCGTATTCTTTCGCAGGCAACCAAACAACTCGCGTCAATGGGTGCCGGTAAAAAAGCGATTGTCAGCATTTGTGCTGATGGCGGATTGGGCACGGTGGCGCTGTTGGAAAGCGTTTAACCAAAAAGCACAACAACAAACACAAAATAATATGTCACTGACTGAACATACCTCATCCCGTTCAACCTGGACCCTGCGCATCATCGGCTGGACGGTTGCGTTGATGATCATCCTGCCATTGGCCTACAAAACCATGTTCCGTCAGCAGGTGGCAAAGAAGGTCGAATGCCTTGAACAAGCCGCATCCACCGGCCGTGCGGTATCGGCGACCACGTCGGTCAATAAATTTGCAGCGTGCGAACTTGGTCAGTCGGCGGTATCCGGCAAGCGTGATGCGGCTGCGACATCATCCGGCAAATCGTCGACCGCGGCGGCGGCCGCATCAGTCGATCCGCTGGTATCCGCGCGCTGTCGCTACGCTGGTATTTGGGCAGCAATACGCGGGCAGATGGTCTATATGGTAACGCTCGAAGCCGATGGCCGGTTTGTCGCCGAACCATCTGAAAACGCCCCGGCAAACGCCGCCACCATCACCGGTGCGTGGAGTGTGGCCGGCAACAATATGGCGTGGGCGTATGAAGGCGGGCCGGTCTGGCCGCCGGATATCAATCCGATTACCGCGGCGGGTGATCGTGAATTCACGCTGGTCGAGGTGAATGGTGCAACCACACGTTATGAGTTGGTGGAACGGTTGACGGGCAATTGCCGGTAAGTGGACCGGCGCCGCGTTCAACATTGCGCCCGACCACCAGCACCTTTGCGCCAGCGACGACAAACATCCTTGCCGCCGCGAGGCCGATGCCGTCGGTGATCAACACCACCTTGCCGCTGAAATCATATTGGCATTGGACAGTCATGGTGTTGGTCCGGTCGGGAGCATTAAAAATCGACGCCTACTTTTTTTCAGCGCTCGCTGCTTTTGCCTGGTTGAATCGATCCTTCTCATCTTCGCGGTCGTTAAACGCAATACCTTTTTCCATCCATTCGGGCTTTGGTGCGCCCTTCAAAAAGTGGTCAAAGAACTGATTCATACGCAAGCCAAAATCTTTCTGATCGGCGCGTCGGCGCAGGCCGTGCAAGGCACCGTTGTAATTGAAGTAGTAGGCTTCTTTTTCGTGGCGGCGCATCGCCAGGAATAATTCGATGCCCTGATACCATGGTACGGCATCATCCTGGTCGTTGTGCAGAATCAGCAACGGGGTTTTGACTTTGGTGATGTGAAATACGGGTGAATTGGCCAGATAAAGCGCCGGGGCTTCCTGCAAACTTTTGCCGATGCGGCTTTGTTGTTGCTCGTACTGAAACTGTCTCGGCAACCCGGAGCCCCAGCGAATACCCGAGTAGGCGCTGGTCATATTGCCGACCGGCGCACCGGCTTCGGCGGCGCGGAAGCGGTTGGTCTGCGTGACCATCCAGGCGATTTGATAACCACCCCACGAGTGGCCCTGGATGCCGATGGCTTTTTCGTCGATGAATCCCTGCTTGACCAGTTTATCGATGGCCGGCATCACTGCATCAAGTGCACTCTTGCCCGGCTGGCCGGTGGTGTAGACGATATCCGGCATCAGAATCACATAGCCGTTGCTGGTGTACAGCGCCGGGTTGATGTTTTGACTCGGTGCCGGATTCGAAAAACCATGCACGTTTTGCGACAGCCGCTCGTAGATGTAGACCATCAGCGGGTATTTTTTCTTCGCGTCAAAGTTTGCCGGCTTGTAAAGTGCGGCCGAGAGTGGCACACCTTTGGCGTTGTTGAACGCCATCAATTCGCCGGTGCCCCAATCGAATGCGGCGACCTGCGCACCGACGTTGCTGACTTTTTTCGGGTTGGCGAAACTGGCGTCGCTGGTTCGTAAATCCGGAAAGGCATCAAAGCGTGATGTGGTGGTGAGCAACACATCGGCCTCCTGTGCGCGACCGACGTAACGAATATTGTTGTCGCCCCAGATCAGCCGCTGCGGTGCGGCGGTGGCGGCAAACGTTGTCCGGTAGAAACCGGACGCGCGGGTGACTTCACTTTCACCGCGCAGCACCAACGGTTTTTTGCTGTCGATACCACGTTCATCATCGTCTTCATCGACCGGTTCGATGCGCTGCAAACGCAAACGGATTTTTGACTTGCGGCCGTCGCCACGCGTGAGATTTTGCGGCGGGCGGCCGTCAACAAATACCTGCCAGACGTCAAAGCGATCGTATATCAGCACCGAGGCGCTGTCGGAGGTCCAGCCGCCGGTGCCGTATGCGCCGGCGGGCGAGGGCGAATCGTGTTCTTCGTTGTGAACCGCGACCTTCATACCGGCGGTGAGGCGTTTGATGCTGCCGTCGGCGGTGTCAAGCGCGTGCCAGTGTTTGTTTTGATAAAACATCAGCGCCTTGCCGTCTGGCGACCATTGTCCGGATTGGAAGTTACCGCTGTCGCGCATTTTTTTGAGCGCCAGCTTACGCGTGCCGGTTGTTGTATCAATCACATAAAGATCAGTGTAGCTGCCGACGTAATCGACCAGCCGGCGGTAGGCGCGATCATCGGTGCCGACCATGCGGGTGCCGTCGTCACTCGCCGACACGTTACGCATGGTTTCATCACCGACTTGCAGGTAACGGTTGCTGGCGAGATCCAACACGCCGCGATAGCTGCGGTTGCGTTCCTGCACGGCACGCACCTTTTGGATCGACTGCACCTGGTCATCATTCCAGCGCCACAAATCAGCGACTACTTTTTGGTCGTCGGTCGGCCCGGCATCGGCGGCGCGCGGCGCTTTACCGGGTGGCGCGGCGGGCACATAAAGCTTTTTACCGTCGCGCGAAAATGCCACGACCCCTTTGTCGCTCACCGTCATGCCGGTTGGAAAGCCAACAGTCGCGGACGAGACAATCTCTTTTGCGGCAGTGGCAGCGGCCGTGGCGCGTGGCCAATGGTAAAGCTTGAACGCAGGGACCTTGGCGGCGGCATCGTCACGATCACTGACAAATGCGACCTGTGTCTGTTCACGGTCCCACGCAAGTTTGAGGTACTTGCCCTTGCCGGTCAGCAGTGCGACGGGTGCGGCGTTGGTTTGTGGTGTCGCTGCATACACACCGTTGTCAGCCTCGGCTTTGGCGGCAACGGTATAGAGAAGCGTTTTGCCATCACGCGCAAACGACGACTCCAAAACGTTGGCAAAGGTGCGTTCGTTGCCGGTGGCAAGATCACGCAACACCAAATCAGTGCCGAATTTTGGCGCGGCGGGTGCACCGGGGCTGGTGGCTGCTGCAGCACCCGGTGGCGCAACAGCGCCGGCCGCGGCGCGACGCGCGGCCTGATCATCATCACTATCCTCATCGGTCTTGGCTTCCGGTGTGGCAACGGTCGCCTTGCCGGGGTCAGCCGCTTTCACCGGCTCTGGCTTGGATTCTTCTTTTAAATACGTCACCCATGCGCCGCCCTTGGTTGGTACCTGCATGCTTTTGACATTGGCAATACGTGTTGCTTCACCGGTCGCAAGTTTGACCATCAGCAAACCGCCCTTGGGCATGTCGTCGGGTCGCTTGCGTGCTTTACGCGCGGCAACATTTTCAGCTTTGAGCGGGAACGTTGTTGCAACCAAAAACTGGCTGTCACTGGTAAACACCACGCGAATGGCGCGCGGCACCGGCGAATCCCGCATCTACGACACGCCGCCCGCCGCCATCTG
>JANOEV010000139.1:0-2536 GCA_031413695.1 Burkholderiales bacterium | reverse complement strand
TGGCGTGATTGGCTGCGGCGCAGGCGTCATTATGGTGCCGATTTTGGTGTGGGTGTTTGGTGCCAAGGCGGCGGTACCGATCATGGCCATCGCCGCGCTAGCCTGCATATTTCATGGGGGCACGTTCGAGAGTGGGTGAATGGGCGAGTGATTTTTTGCCTGACCGACCACGGGATAGCATGGCTATCCCACGGGAGGAAGGCGGAAAAGCGCCGTCCAGTCGCCCGCTATCGAGCGTGCAGCCCGGTTTGACGATGAAGTACCAATCGTCCAAATTGGATAAAAAGTCTTTCACAGTGAACTCCCCAGTAAACCACGGGCGACCCATGAAATATGCAGGCTTAAGGCAAACGGCTCGCGGGTGGCGATTTGGTGGCGCCAGGTTGATTGGCCGGCCGCGGCAATTTACAGCGCCGCGGCCATACCGTTTGCCGTCATGGGTGCATCGACCTATGTCAGACTCAACGGTGATACGGTTGAGTTGACGCTCGGCATTTTTCTCATTTTGGTGGTGCCGTTTCGGCATTGGCTTAAACATCTCGACATCAAAATCAAACGCTGGCAATTGGCGGTCGTCGGTGCGGCGATTGGTTATCTGACCGGTCTGGTTTCATCGACCGGCCCGGTGAATGCACCGTTTTTCCTGATGTACGGTCTGACCAAGGGTGCCTATATCGCCACAGAGGCACTCGGTTCGGTGGCGGTGCACCTCACCAAAACCAGCGTTTTCACCCTCAGCGGTATCACCACGCTTGAAAATGTCCTGCGCGGCCTGGCGGTCGGCGGCGGTTTGATGGTTGGTTCACTGCTATCCAAACGGATCGTCGAAAAAATGCAGCCCGGTGACTTTTATTTTGTGATGGATATTGTGGTCGTCGGCGCGGGCATCGCCATGCTGGTGTCGGCGCTTTGGTAAGCGTGACCGACCGCATTGACCTGCACCTCGCCACGCAGGCTGTTCACCCACCAGATTTTTTGTGCACGCTGCAAATCAGCCGGCCGCAAGATGCGTTCCTCAATGGTGCCGGCGTCGAGCAACGCACCACGTAAAACGCCGTTCAACAACCCGCAGTCAAGCGGCGGCGTGAACCGCCGTCCGTCGATATCGAGCACCAGATTGGCGCGGATAAACTCCGTCAACTCGCCCTGCTCGTTCCATAACAATGTGTCCCAAACACCGGACGGTGGTGCGTGTTGATCGTAAACCTCGCGGCGGGTGGTCTTATGCGACAGGAATTCATCGTACCGTGAGACCGGTTGTAGCGCCAGCTGAAAGGCCGGCTGGGTGGGAACGGCATCCAATGCGGTCGCCGTCGCCTCACACCGCGCGTCGGCAAATGTCATCAGCCGCACCCGCCAAACGCCTTGCGGGTAGCGGCTCTTCAAGCCATTCAGGCTGGCGCGCGCCGCCTCAACTGAGAAAGCAAAACGAAAATGCCGCGCCGAGCGCGCGATACGATCAAGATGCCGGTCCAGCCGGGCAAATTCACCGTTCGCCAGCCGGATGGTTTCAAACAGCGCAAACGGCTTCGAGGCGCGCCCGACAAAGCGTGTTTTGTAAACCAGTTCGGCGGCCTCGCCATCGACCGTCGAATCGAACGTAATGCCACTGCCGACGCCGCAGGTGGCATGACCGTCCTGAATCCACACGCTGCGAATACCGACGTTAAAACACGCGCCGGTCTGATCAGGCGACACATAACCGATGGCACCGCAATAGGCGCCACGCGGCGATGTTTCAAGATCGCAGATCGCCTTCATGGCTTCGACCTTCGGCGCGCCTGTCACCGACCCGCATGGAAACAACGCCGCAAAAACATCCGTGAGCGTTTTACCGTCTCGCAACATTGCCCGCACGGTTGACGTCATTTGCCAGACCGACGGCAGCGGGTGTAGCGAAAACAAATGCGGTACCTCAACGCTGTTGGGTTGGGCAATGCGCGACAGGTCATTGCGCAACAGATCAACAATCATCAGGTTTTCAGCGCGCTCTTTTGGTGAATGGGTGAGTGTTTCGGCGATGGCCGCATCTTCATCGGCGCTATCGCCGCGCGGCGCGGTACCCTTCATCGGCTGGGTGGTGATGATGGTGCCGGGGTCGCCGTCCGGGTTGCGGTCGTGGCGCATGGAGAAAAAAAGCTCGGGTGACACCGACAACAGACAAAACTCGCCGGCATCGATAAACACCTGATAACCATTCGGCTGCGCCAGTTGCAAGGCGCGATAAAACGCCAATGTGTCACCGGAAAAATCCGCGTGCAAACGTGTGGTGTAGTTGACCTGATAAAACCGGCCATCGGCAATATCGGCGCGAATCGACTCAACCGCGGCGGCAAACGCCGGGGACGTCGTATCGCGGCGCCAGTTGCCGACCGTGAAGTCACCGTGATCACCACCGTCGGTTGCACGCATTGGCCGGCTGGCGGAAAATTCGGCAAACCACGCCAACGGCGCCGTCCCCGGCGGATGCGTCACCAGCGCCCGGTCAAATGCCGGTGCCGCCTCGTGGGTGACAAACCCGACGCACCAATGACCG
>JANOEV010000138.1:0-4312 GCA_031413695.1 Burkholderiales bacterium | reverse complement strand
GGGGGCCATTTCGATTTTGTGTGCGAAACAAAAGTTTTTTTTTTCAAAGAATGCGGACCGATTTTTTAAAGACCCGCAAGAACCCAAAAAAGAATATATTGCGCAGGGCGTGGCAAATTTTGTGGTGCCATGGTTCGGTGGCATTGCCGCGACCGGCACCATTGCCCGTACCGTCACCAACATTCGCGCGGGGGCGGCATCACCGGTTGCCGGCATTATTCACGCGTTTGTGTTGCTGTTGATTGTGCTGCTGGCCGCGCCGCTGGCCACACATATTCCGCTTGCATCGCTGGCCGCTATCCTGTTGTGGGTCGCCTACTCGATGGGCGATTGGAAAGAGTTCGTCAAGCTTCGGCAATATTCGTTCTTTTATCGCACTACCCTGCTCTCAACGTTTTTGCTGACGGTGGTGTTTGACGTGGTCGTGGCCGTCGAAGTCGGGTTGATTCTGTCGAGCCTGTTTTTTATCTATCGGATTTCCTCGCTCACCAAGATTGAGCAAATCATTCTGCCGTCACATGTGGCCGTGCAAAATGACGGCCGTCAGGTGGTTGCGTATTCGCTGTTCGGCTCGCTTTTTTTCGGCAGCGTCAGCAAGCTCGAGCAATTGCTTGATCCACAGCGACAATTACCGGATGTGTTGATACTCGAAATGCATCAGGTGATCAACCTAGACACCACCGGGCTGGACGCGTTGCAGAGTTTGCACTTTCTTGTTCGGAAGCGCGGTGGCCGAATGATGCTTGCGGGGCTGAATGAGCAGCCGTTTTCGCTGATCAGCCGCAGCCATTTTGCCGAGGAACTCGGCCCGGAGAACCTGGTTGAATCACTCGATGCGGCATTGCAGGTGGCGGTCAACGTTCGAGCCCGGTAACCAAAGTCACGTTACTGCCGGTTGCGTTGCGCGCGCGGCCGTTTACCGACTTCGACGCTTAATGTCAGCGGTTTTTGACTGCGGACGACGCCGAACTTGGTGACCATGCCGGGCTTGAGTGCGGCAATCGACGCCATTGCCGCAACGCTGTCCTGGATCGGTTTGCCGTCAATCGACACGATGACGTCACCCGACTTCATCCCGGCTTTGTCGGCCGGGCTGCCGCGGTTGACCGATGACACCAGCGAGCCGCGTGCCGAGTCAAGCTTGAGTGATTCGGCTAATTCGGCCGTGACATCCTGCGGTGAAATGCCGACAAAGCCGCGGGTGACGGCGCCGTCCTTGATGATTTGTTCCATCACATCCTTGGCCATCGACACCGGAATGGCAAAGCCGATGCCGAGTGAGCCGCCGGTGCGTGAATAGATCACGCTGTTGATGCCCAACAGGTTGCCGTTGATATCAACCAATGCACCGCCGGAATTGCCCGGATTGATCGCCGCGTCGGTCTGGATAAAATTTTCGTAGCGGTTCACACCCAGACGGTTGCGACCCAATGCGCTGATGATGCCCATTGTCACGGTCTGGCCGACACCGAACGGGTCGCCAATCGCCAGCACCACGTCACCGACCTGCGCCTTTTCGGATTGACCAAATGTGACCGCCTTCAGGCCGGCACCCTCGACGCGCAACACGGCCAGATCGGTTTCGGGATCGGTACCGACGACCTTGGCGGGCAACACGCGACCGTCGCCGAGGGACAATTTGATGTCGCGTGAGTTGGCCACAACGTGGTCGTTGGTCAGGACGTATCCACCTTTTGCGTCGGCATTGACGATCACACCGGAACCCAGGCTGGCCTGCGCGCCGGATTCATTTTCGCCATTTTCGTTTTCACCATCCGGGTCGCCAAAAAAACGGCGAAACAACGGATCGCCAGACAGCGGGTGACCTTTTGGCAACGCGGCGTTGCGTGATGACGAGACGTTGACCACCGACACTTTCGCCCGGCCGGCGGCGTCGGCGTAGGAGTTCCGGGCAGACTGGGGAATACCGACACCGACAAGCCCGCCACCAGAAGGCGCCTCGCGAATTTCAACGATGTTCTTGCGCCACGGATTCCAATCCGGCCGGATCAGCGTGACGACGAACACCACCGCGAGGGTGACGGTGACAAATTCGGCAAAGGTTAACCACAGGCGGCGCATGGCAGATTCGGCTCAACAGATATTGGGAAAGCCTGAAGTATGGGGGCCGACCCGCAAAAAACAAAGGGGTGGCCGACAGGCTGCTTTATTCAGCAACCCGCCAACCACCCCTTCAGCCGATGCTTACGTCTGCTTCTTTAAGGCATCGCGGATTTCACGCAACAACACCACGTCTTCCGGGGTTGCGGCGGGCGGCGCCTCGTTTTTCAGCTTGTTCATCTGCTTGACCATCAGAAAAATGATGAACGCCAGAATCGCAAAATTAATCGCAATGGTGATGAAATTGCCATAGGCAATCACTGCACCGGCTTTTTTCGCCTCGGCCAGCACCAGGCCTGTTGCCTGGCCGTTGAGCGGGATGTACATATTGCTGAAATCCAGCCCGCCTGTCAGCCTGCCGACAATCGGCATGATCAGGTCGCCGACCACTGAATCAACGATCTTGCCAAACGCGGCGCCGATAATGACGCCGACCGCCAGATCCATTACGTTGCCCTTGACCGCAAATGCCTTGAATTCACTCATCATTCCCATCGATTGCCCCTTTTGAAATATCCAGCCCCGCTAAATTGCGGGCCAAAGGCACTGTATGTTTGTCGAAATGCGCTGTCAATGCCTATGTGCGCGCAAAACCTGAAAGTTTCGGTCATCGAAAAAAGTCCCATAAAAACAAATACCTACCAACAAAAGGGAAGCTCTTTTTAACGCAGGGCTTTAAGTTCGAGTACGCAATAGATTAAAATGGGCAACATCCCAAAAAGATGTCCCCCAACCCGCCAAAACCTGATTCAAGGGGCGGGCTGCCGGTACCGACTTCTTCCTCTCTTGCTAGGCCTATTTGAGCTATGAGCGCTAATGTCCAGACTGATCTTGATCCAAAAAAACGCCACACGCTCGTCATCGGTGGATGTGTTGTCGGCGGTGTTGCCGCTGCCGCCGTCGCGGTACCATTTGTTGCGAGCATGTTTCCATCCGAGCGCGCCAAGGCCGCCGGCTCCGCGGTCGAGTTTGCAATCGACAAGATGGAGCCCGGCCAACTGGTCACAATCGAGTATCGCGGCGCGCCGCACTGGGTGATTCGCCGCACACCGGAAATGCTTGCGCAGCTGGCTAAGAATGATGCGCTACTCGCCGACCCCAAGTCGGAATCGTCATTGCAACCGGTAGCGGCAAAAAATGCGCACCGATCAATTAAGCCGGAATTTTTTATCGTCAAAGGTGTCTGTACCCATCTGGGGTGCTCACCGACAATGCGCAAAGAGATCGCCCCGGAGGATTTGGGCGCCGATTGGCCGGGCGGTTTTTTCTGCCCATGCCATCAATCAAAATTCGACATGGCCGGGCGCGTCTTCAAAGGCATGCCCGCACCGAAGAATCTGGAAGTCACGGCATACCGATTCGCCGATGACAACACCATCGTGATCGATGCGGACGCCAAGTCCGACGCGAAGGCCGCTATCGCGACCGAAAGCAAAGGAGCTTAACCATCATGGCAAGTGGACCAAAAGCAGCAATTACACCACCCGTCGGCGGCCCGCTCGGACAAGTGATCGTGTGGGTGGATCAGCGCTTTCCGCTGATGTCGCTCTGGAAAGGGCACCTCGCCGAGTATTACGCACCGAAGAATTTCAATTTTTGGTATTACTTCGGTTCACTTGCGATGTTGGTGCTGGTGATGCAAATCGTCACGGGTATTTTCCTGACCATGAATTACAAGCCGGATGCCAAGCTTGCCTTTGCGTCGGTTGAATACATCATGCGCGACGTATCATGGGGCTGGCTGATTCGCTATATGCACTCAACCGGCGCATCGATGTTTTTCCTGGTTGTTTATTTGCACATGATGCGCGGGCTGTTGTACGGCTCGTACCGCAAGCCGCGTGAATTAATCTGGATTTTTGGTTGTTTGATTTATCTGACGCTGATGGCCGAAGCGTTTTTCGGTTATTTGCTGCCTTGGGGCCAGATGTCGTACTGGGGCGCCCAGGTGATCATCAACCTGTTTGCCGCCGTGCCATTCATCGGGCCTGACCTGGCGGTGTGGATTCGCGGTGACTACAACATCAGTGACGCGACCCTCAACCGCTTTTTTGCGTTTCACGTGATCGCCTTGCCGTTGGTATTGCTGGGCCTGGTGGCCGCGCACATCATGGCGCTGCACGAAGTCGGCTCGAACAATCCGGACGGTATCGACCTGAATAAAAATCTGGACCCGAAGACCGGTATTCCA
>JANOEV010000137.1:0-2924 GCA_031413695.1 Burkholderiales bacterium | reverse complement strand
CGCACCAGGCCGATCTGGTGGTAGGAGCCCTTGCCATAACGATGCGTGTCGGTTTGCTTGAAGCCCGGAAGCTCTACTGAGCTGCATCCCGTAATGGCCTCGACTTGCAGGTTGGTCCTGTCCACTTTGTAAGGCTGCGCGCCGGAACAAAAGAACTCGCCGGTTTTTCCAACGGCATCCGCGAACGCAATCGTAAGACGACCACTGCTAGCACTTATAAGTACTAAGTGCTCGGAACTTCGACCGGCAGGAATCGTCTTTCCGGATTCAATTGAGCCGGACCGCAACCAATAGCCATCAAGACTTACGTTGCTACTTCCGCCACAGGACGAAAGACCAATTGCCAAAACCAAAATAGAAAGGGAATTCAAAAAACGCTTGCTCATTTCTTACTCCTTAAAAATACAAACTTCCGCAATCGGAAGCTACTTTCCGAGCACGGCGGATTTCTCGATTCGCGCACGACATAAGTGGTTGCGAACAGTCCTGATCGGATCGCGTGCGCATCTGTTTCAACCCGCACGATGGTGTGGCCAATGATCTTTCCACGCGCATCTTCGGCAAGCAGCACCGTTGCGGTGCTTTGCGCCGGATCAAGGTGCCAGCGTACCCGCGCGCGCAACCAATCAAGGTCGTGCAGCGACGTGCCAATTGCTTCGCCTTCGACCTCGATCAGGGTATCGCGCATGCGAGTGGCGACCAGTTCGATCTCGGCATCATCTGCCGGATTGATCGGGCGAATCTGATGCAGCAAGGCAGCCTCCATTCGGCGAGGGATCACCTGGCGGCAAAACTTACCGCTTGAACTTGCCGCCCTTGCTCAAGATCGTCAGGTCGACAAAGGTTGAGCCGTTGTGATTATTGGGTGAATAACGCACCCGAAAGCCGCCAAAATCAGTTGTGCCCATGCCCGACATCGCGTCCACCAACGATTCACGTGTCAGATTTTTGCCGGCCTTGCGAATTCCTTCTGTCAATACCTTGGCGGCAATATAGCCTTCGAGTGAGGTAAACGAATAATTTGCCTCGCCGCCGATGCGTTGTTGATACTCGGCCACAATCGGGATTTCCTCCGCCCAGGGGAACGGAACAACCTGCGATATTTGCACACCACGGCCCTCCTCGCCGAGCTCGGCGGCCAGCGCTTTGGAGCCGACAAAACTCACGTTCCAATATTGCGCAAGGTGTTTGCCTTTTTGCATGGCCTGGATAAAGGCCGCGCAACTCTTGTAGGCGCTGATCTGAATAATGGCGGTTGCATTGGCTTTCGACAACACGTTCACGGCGTTGGCGACATCAACACTGTTGCGTTCAACGGTCGCCTTGCCGACCAACTCCAGATTGCGTTTTTTCATCGCCCGCTCGACACCGGCCAGGCCGGCCTGACCATAACCGTCGTTCTGGTAAAACACGGCAATGCGCGTGACACCAACCGACGTCAGATGGCGGACGATATCCTCGGTCTCGTCAAAATAACTTGCGCGGACATTGAAAATATAACGGTTGAATGGGTCGCGCAGTGATTGGGCACCCGTGAACGCACCGACAAACGGCACTTTCGCCTTGGTGAAAACAGGCAACGACGCATTCGAGGTCGGCGTGCCAACGTAACCAAACAGCGCCAACACTTTTTCTTCATTGATCAATTTCTCGGTATTTGCCTTGGCGCGTTCGGGCTCGTAACCGTCGTCGAGCGAAACCAGTTTGATTTTGCGCCCGTTGATCCCGCCGGCTTTGTTAACCGCGTTGAAATACGCATCGGCACCGGCTTTCATTTCCTTGCCGAGCGCCTCCGCTGGGCCGGACAGCGCGGCAGATTGACCGATGGTGATGGTGTCACTCGTGACGCCCTGCGCAAACACACCAACCGACGCAAAAAACCAAAGCACGGCAAACAAAAAACATTGAGTGTGGCGGGATAAGTACAACATGGCAGCAGCCTCCGATGGAAATATCGCACTGGCGCGTTGAATGCAGTGCTTACAATACACCAACCGCAGACGATATTGTCACGGATAATCAGTGGCGCCCGAAGAAAGCTGGTTGCGCAACCACTGCCCGCGGGTCGGTTACGACTGCTCACGCCGCCGGTTTGGTCCGCGCGGATTTAGCCGGCAAAAAAGTCCTTCACCTTGTCCATGAACCCCTTGGCGCGCGGATTGTGTTTGTCGCCGTCTTTTTGATTGATCTCATCAAGCTCGCGCAACAGTTCCTTTTGGCGGTCGGTGAGTCGAACTGGTGTTTCAACCACCACGTGACACATCAAATCGCCCGAAGATGTTTGACGAATCGGTTTGATACCTTTGCCACGCAAGCGGAACACCTGTCCTGATTGGGTTTCGGCGGGGATTTTAATTTTTGCCTCACCATCAAGCGTCGGGATATGGATTTCCCCGCCGAGCGCGGCCATGGTAAAGCTGATTGGCATTTCGCAATGCAGGTCCGCGCCTTCGCGCTGGAATACGCTGTGCGCCTTGAGCTGGACAACCACATAAAGGTCTCCCGGCGGACCACCATTGACACCGGCCTCACCCTCACCCGTCAGACGGATACGATCGCCATCATCAACCCCGGCGGGAATTTTGACCGACAATGTCTTGTGTTTTTTGACACGACCAACGCCGTCACACGCCTTGCACGGATCCGGGATCACCTTGCCGGTGCCATGACAGGTCGGGCAGGTTTGCTGGATCGAAAAAAAGCCCTGCTGCATCCGCACCTGACCGACACCTGCACAGGTATGACAGGTCTTGGCCTTGGTACCGGGCTTGGCGCCGGTGCCGTCACAAACCTCACAGGCTTCGAGCGCTGGAATGCGGATCTTGGTTTCGGTACCGCGCGCCGCCTGCTCGAGTGTGATCTCCATGTTGTAACGTAGATCGGAGCCGCGATAGACCTGGGCACCACCACCGCCGCGGCCACGA
>JANOEV010000136.1:0-8346 GCA_031413695.1 Burkholderiales bacterium | reverse complement strand
CGGTGCGTGATCAGGGCGAAGTACGCGGCCAGGGAGAGGCCGGCGATCGCGAGGAGCACGAGCAGGACCTTGAGGAGCTTGCGCATAGCCCTTCATTGTAGCAGGGGGGCGGCGCGGCTCAAGACGGGTCTCTGCGGGCTTCTGCGGGCTGCGCGGCAGGAGGGCCCAGGGCGGCCGCCGGAGAGGTAACGCGGGTGGGTCGGCGAAAGGTTTTCGCTAAAATCGTCAATCAGGTTGATGCCCCCAATAAACGCAGTGTGCCCGTCGATCAATGCAATTTTCCGGTGCACACGCCGCACACGATGCCGTCGAAAGTCAAACAAGTTGCGGACAGGTTGAAAAAAATTGACCCTGATACCAGTACTCTGCATGTGCTCGAAAAATTCCGCCGGCGTTGCGCGCGATCCAAAACCATCGACCAGCACCTGCACATTTACACCGCGATTGGCTGCACGTACTAACGCGTTTGCAATCCGCGCACCTGACGAATCAGCGTGAAAAATATAGGTTTCGATTCGAATGTCAGTGGCTGCCGCGTCCAGGGCTGCTTCCAGCGCAGGGAAAAATTCCCCGCCGTTCTTTAGCAGGGCGATACGATTACCGTGGACAAACTTCATGGCTCAACCCGGCCGGGCAAATGCTGAAAGCGTCACGGCCAGACCGACGTGATCTGACATTCGGCGCCAGCGCGCGCCCTCGATGGTGCCGTGTAGGCGCCGTGCATCTTCGACATTCAAGCCGCGCACATAAACACGGTCAAGCGTGAATAGGGGCAAAATCGCCGGGAAAGTGCGCGCGGGTGCGCCATGGATCGTTTCGAATGCCTCGACCAGACCGATCCTATCAGCCAGTTTTTCGCTCAAACGACTGTGGTGCGCGCGCCAATCGTTGAAGTCCCCTGCCACCACCAATGGCGCGGGGGCCGGCGCCGCGTCCTTCAAGAATTCAATCAAACGGTCGACTTGCATCACGCGACTGCGGTGAAACAATCCCAAATGTACACAAACACAGGTCAATGGAACGGGCAACCCCGGAACGTTGATACGTGCCATCAAATGGCCGCGACTCTCGAAACGATGGTGCGAAACATCGCGATTGACCCAATTCTGTATCGGATAGGCCGACAAGATGGCATTGCCGTGATCGCCGTGACGATGCTGCGCGTTTAGTCCGTACACAAAGTCAGTGTAGCGACCGTCGGCCCTGTCGGCGATGTGTTCATGCTGCGGCCGGTCCGGCCAGTCGTCAAAACGGGCGCGGTGTTTTCGGTGTGAACCCTGCACCTCCTGCAACATCACAATATCGGCATCAAACGAGTGGAGTTTGTCGCGGACATCATGGATCACCACCTTGCGATTGAGCGGTGAGAGTCCCTTGTGGATGTTGTAGGTTGCAATCGAAATTTGCACGGTCATGGGTTTACGCGCCTGCTGCCGCGCTTGGCTGACGGCGTGCCGGTAGCGCCAGAATCGCCGAACGATTGGTCGCTGAAAAACACAGTGCTGCCGCAGATTCGACCGGCAACCATACATGTTGCAGGTGTTCGCGCGGATTCAGCGCCACCGGTACACGTCCGGTCACCATCAAGCTCAAAACATGCTCGGTGTTATGGGTCACACCCGGTGCGTAACGATGTCGCCAGATCGCATAAATTTCATACTGACAATGCTGGTGCCAATCGGTCAGCTGATTCAATGTCGCGTCAATGCCGGTTTCTTCCATCACTTCGCGGATGGCGGTTTGCCGCAGCGTTTCCCCTTCATCCTGACTACCGGTGACACTCTGCCAGTAACCCGGATGGTCCGCGCGTTCAATCAACAGGACTTCATTCAAATCGTTGTGGATGACGATCAGGGTCGAAACCGGAATCTTGTAGGGCTTCGGTTGCGTGGCGGGTGGCTTGATATTCGGTCGGTTGTTCATTTTGTCATTGTAGTGAAATGTGGCGATGTGCGGCGCTCCAGCTTCGCGCCGCGCACTGCTAGACTGCTACCTTCGTATTGACAGGATAACGATTTCGCATGGCTTCGACCTTACCGTTATTGCAGCGTTCGCTATATTTGCGGGGCGCTGGCTGGGGCCTGTTTGCCATTTCGATCTGGGTCGGCTGGATATTATTGACGCGTTTTGGGGTGACGACGTCACTTTCACCCTACGATATCACTGCGCTGCGATTTGCCTGCGCCGGCATTCTGTTGCTGCCAGTCGTTATTCGCGACGGGTTCGGCATCCAAAAAATCGGATTCGGCCTCTGGTGCATCATCTGTATCGGTGCGGGCGTGCCATACGTGTTGATTGCATCCGGCGGATTGCAGTTTGCACCATCAGCCCATGCCGGCGCGCTGATTCCGGGCACCATGCCATTGTGGGCGGCATTGCTGGCAATGATTTTCCTGCACGAAAAGATCGCCGGGCTGCGCAAGATCGGATTGTGCCTGATCCCGATCGGCATCGTCGTTTTTGTCGGCGCGGGGCTGACAACTTTTGAATCCAGTCATTGGCGTGGGCATCTGTTATTTTTGGCTGCGGCGCTATGTTGGGCAAGTTTTTCCGTTGCCATGCGACGCGCAAGTACCAAGGGTCTCACGGCCTTGCATGCGGTCGCAATCGTTTCGGTGGTCTCGGCCGTATGGTACCTGCCGGTATACGCATACTTTCTGCCACATCGTATCGCCGAAGCGCCGATCAGCGTAATTGTCATACAGACGATCTATCAGGGTGTCTTTGTGTCAATCATTTCATTGTTTGCCTACGCCAAGGCCGTCAGCATTCTTGGCGCATCACTTGGCGCAAGTTTTGCCTCGCTGGTGCCGGTACTTGCCATGCTCGCCGCCATCCCGCTGCTCGGCGAAGTTCCCAAAACCGCGGACTATTTTGGGATTGCGGCCATCACCATTGGGGTGTTCCTGTCATCGGGTGCGTATCAGGCAATTTTCAGCAGTCGACCCGTATCGCGCTGATCGCCAGTTTTGTTTCGTCGGCGTCCGACCCGTTACCGCCATCAGCGCGAACGCGGAATATGCATTCTCGCAACAATTTCTGACGCGTCGCTGAAGTAGGCATGTGGCATATGCTCCGTGCTGTGATTGGCAACGGTATTGCCGTTGGCATCAATACCAATGAAACCGACATCGGCGTCGAAGTCGCGCTCCATTTGCGCAAGTACATCCGCGATGGCAGCGTCGAGCGGTTTGCCCTTTTCTACGCCCTCTGAAATTGCACGGCAGGACAACGACCGGATCACATACTCGCCGGTTCCCGTTGCCGACGAAGCCGCAAATGAATTTGCGTACGTGCCGGCGCCGGGTATGGGCGTGTCGCCAACACGGCCCGGTAGTTTCAATGTCACGCCACCCGTCGAGGTTGCCGCGCACAGCACGCCATGGCTGTCGAGCGCGACCGCACCAATGGTACCGCCAGCATACTCGGGATGTTTACGCAGAAATTCACGAATCTTGAGCGAGCCTTTTGCATCTTTGCCGACGCCAATGTCCAGCGTTGCTTTTTTGTTTTGCCAATCGGCGAGTCTGGCCGGGGTGATCGGATCATGATCATCGTGACCCATCACGCGGGCAAAGCGTAATGCACCCTCACCGGAAAGCATGACATGGTCGGTTTCTTCCATCACCTGCCGCGCAACAATGATTGGATTTTTCACCCGCTGTAAGGCTGAAACCGCCCCGATTTGCGCACGTTCCGATACCATCACACAGGCGTCAAATTCGACATAGCCATCGTAGTTCAATACCGCGCCGGTACCGGCGTTGAAAACCGGATCGTTTTCCAAAATCACCGCCGCGGCACACGCGGCGTCAAGCGCAGAGCCGCCGGATTGCAGAATTTTTCGGCCGGCTTCAACCGCGTGGGTGGTACCCGCAATCGCGTCGGCATCGGCACCGGGTCGCCATGACCCCGCTCCGCCGTGAACGATCAAGGCAATGGTCATGATGTTATTCCGTCGACCTGAACCGGTGTGCGCAACTTGATATGCAATTCACGCAATTGCTTTTCAGTCACGGCAGACGGTGTCTCCACAAGCAAATCCTGCCCGCGCTGTGTTTTTGGAAACGCGATGACGTCGCGGATTGAATCCCACTTCTCGCACATAAGCGTGACAATACGATCCAAACCAAAGGCAACACCGCCCATGGGTGGCGCCCCGTATTTGAGCGCCTCAAGTAAGAATCCGAACTTGGCTTCCTGGTCGGCAGCCGAAATGCCCAACACGGCAAATTGTTTGGCCTGCAACTCCGGCGAATGAATACGCACCGAGCCACCACCAATCTCCCAACCATTCATTGCAACGTCGTATGCCTTGGCCAAAACCTTGGATGGGTCGGTGTCCATCAATTCGATATGCTCGTCTTTAGGCGCGGTGAAAGGATGATGCGCAGAAACGTAGCGCTGGTTTTCGTCATCATAGTCGTAGGCAGGGAAGTCCACCACCCATAGAGGTCTATAACCTTTTTCGGCAAAGCCCTTTTCGTGACCAATCTTTGAACGCAATGCGCCAAGCGAGTCATTAACAACCTTGGCCTTGTCGGCGCAAAAGAATATGACATCGCCGTTCTTGGCGTTGCACGCCGCCAGAATACCGGCCAGCGCGTCGGCATTCAGAAACTTCACAATCGGAGATTGCAAGCCTTCTTCATTGGGCTTGGTCACGTCATTTACCTTGATATACGCAAGACCCTTCGCGCCATAGATGGCAACAAAAGTGGTCATGTCATCAATTTCCTTACGCGAGAATTTCTCGTTCCCACCCGGCACACAAAGTGCGGCGACGCGGCCATTCTTCATATCTGCCGCCGCCCGGAACACCTTGAAATCCACGGTCTTCATCAGGTCTGTCAATTCCGTTAGCTCGAGCGAAATACGCAAGTCCGGCTTGTCCGAGCCAAAACGACGCATCGCTTCCGCATACGTCATTCTTGGAAAATCCGGCAGATCAACGCCAACACCGGCCTTCCACAGCGCCTTGATCAGGCCCTCCATGATGTCCTGAATTTCGCGCTCGGTGAGAAACGATGTCTCGATATCGATTTGGGTAAATTCTGGTTGGCGGTCAGCGCGCAAATCTTCATCGCGGAAACACTTGACGACCTGATAATAGCGGTCGAATCCCGCCACCATTAGCAGTTGTTTGAATAATTGCGGCGATTGTGGCAATGCGTAAAACTGGCCGTCGTGAATGCGTGAGGGGACCAGAAATTCACGTGCGCCCTCGGGGGTTGATTTATACAAAAATGGCGTCTCGACGTCGATGAAGCCCTGATCATCCAGGTAACGCCGCGCAGCCGATGACACACGATGGCGCAATCGCATATTCGCCTGCATGGGCGGGCGGCGCAAATCGAGGTAACGGTACTTGAGGCGGGTTTCCTCGTTGATATTGTCATCGTCCATCATGAACGGTGGTGTCAGCGAAGCGTTCAAGATCTCGAGGTCCTTGGCAAGCACTTCAATTTCACCCGACTTCAGATTCGTGTTGACCGTACCGTCGGGACGCCGGCGCACCAAGCCGCTGATCCGCATGACAAATTCATTTCGTGACTGATCGGCGGTCTTGAATGCGGCCGGTGTATCGGGGTCAATCACAACTTGCAACAGGCCTTCGCGATCGCGAAGATCGATAAAAATCACGCCGCCGTGGTCACGACGACGATGGACCCAGCCATAAACGGTGACGGTCTGTCCAAGATAGCTTGTGTCAATCAAGCCGCAGTAATTGGTTCTCATGATTATTGTTCCATGTTTTGCCGCAATAGCGGCAACAGCCTAAACGATAGGTCGTCGCTGGTTTTCGAATGCATCACCTGCAAGGCGAAGCATCAGCGAGACAAGACGCAACGCGCCGCCGAGAATATCCCAGCGGCTACGGATTGGGGTCGGTGCCGGATTTTTTCATCTCGGCCCCGTTGGTATGCAATGGTTGAATCTGTCGCGGGGGCTCTGCCACGCCCATGGAAATGATGTACTTAAGTGCCTGATCAACCGTCATCTTGAGCAAGATGACATCTGCCTTTGGAACGATCAAGAAAAAGCCGGCGGTGATGTTTGGCGTGGTCGGCACAAACACCGAGTAGTTGTCCTTGCCAAGATGATCCGTGACCTCATGTTCAGGGTCACCGGTTAGCAGTGCCACGGTCCACGTGTCGCGCTGTGGGTAACGAACCAGAACAGCCTTGCGGAACGCCTTGCCTTCTGGCGAAAAAAGCGTATCAGAAATCTGTTTTATTCCACCATATACCGAGCTGACAATCGGGATGCGCTGGAGGATGACGTCCCACCATCCAAGCAATTTCTTGCCAAAAAAATTGGCCGCGACAATACCGGTCAGCAATACAATTGTCACCGTCAAAATCACGCCCATACCCGGTATGTGAACGCCAAACAATGCGGCAGTTTGGAATCGCGCCGGGAGCAATTGCAGCGTCTGGTCCATCGTATCGATGAGTAACTTCAACACCCAGACGGTAATGACGAGCGGGATCCAGACCAGCAATCCGGCGATCAAGTACTTTTTCATGGGTTATACCGACGGCACGGAGGCATTTGGCTTGGCGGCAGGCGCAGCAGGTGCGGCGCTGGACGGTGCAGCCACAGCATTATCTGAACTTGGCGCAGCCGGTGCGCTGGTCTTTGAATCACCTTTTGATTCGGTGTTAACGTCGGCCGCCGGCTTGGTGGTGGCGTTGTTGCCGCCCCGAAAATCCGTCACATACCAACCGCTACCCTTGAGCGCGAATCCAGGCGCGGTCAATTGTTTGGCGTAGCTTTCTGCACCGCATTCAGGACACTTGGTCAGAGCAGTATCGGACATCTTTTGCATCACATCGTCGGCGTGGCCGCATGTGGCACATTTATAGGCATAAATCGGCATGGCGCACCTGAAAGAAACAAAAAAACATCGGCAAACGTGGAATCGTTTGCTCTGGCGCATTTTATCAGATGGACTCACACATATTGTGCGGCGCAGCGTAAAAATCTCGAATTGACAGTGGCTAACCTCGTTATTTGGCAAGCTTTTCCAAGCATTTTTGCCTGAAAGTGCCCGTCAATAAACGAGTTCTAGTCCTTTATTACGACTCCTGCCAAGCCGCTTGGTGCCGCCGGGTACTGCATTCCCAATCCCGCCAGCGTGTGGACAATTACCGAGCTGACATACACATCCCGAATCCATTTTCGATCCGCCGGAACAACAAACCAGGGTGCATGCGGGCTTGAGGTCGCATTTAACGCCTCTTGATAAACACGCTGGTAGTCATCCCATCTCGCACGCTCGTCAATATCACCGGCATTGAACTTCCAGTTTTTCGCGGGGTCGTCCAAACGATCTTGCAGACGCCGCTTCTGCTCGGCCTTGGAAATATGCAAATAGAACTTGAGAATAATCGTCCCCTCGTCAATCAGCATCGCCTCAAAATCGTTGATCTGGCGGAATCGCCGTTTTGCCGTCGTGTCGTCAATCAAACCATGTACACGCGTAATCAACACGTCCTCGTAGTGGCTGCGGTTAAACACATGGATCATACCGGTCGACGGCACGTGCTGATGCACCCGCCACAAGAAATCATGCGACAGCTCTTCGGCGGTCGGCGCTTTGAAGTTCGCAACGCGCACCCCCTGTGGATTCACGCCGGAAAAGACGCGGCGAATCACGCCATCCTTGCCGCCCGTATCCATTGCCTGCAGCACCACCAGAACCTTGTGTTTGCCCTCGGCATAAAGCACATTTTGTAACTGCGCCAACTGGCCGCTCAATTGATCGAGTAACGCAATCGTATCCGGCTTGTCACCGGTAAAACTGCAGGTCGATTGCGTATCAATGTCAGCGAGCTTGGTCTTGCCGTTGACTTGGATCGGTCGGATGGTGCGGATTTCAGTTTTTTTTCTGGCCATGGCTGTCCACCTGCGGCTTGTAAGGCTGTAATCTTACGACATTCAGTCGATGCAAAAGAAAGAAGCCATGTCACTTCCTGTTTTTATGCGCCAAATTGCGGTCGCCAGTCCCGGTGCGCCGGACGTCATGCATGTTGTGACAAGTCCGCTGCCCACCTACGGCGAAGACGACATCCTGATTCGTGTTGCCTACGCCGGCGTTAACCGCCCTGACGTTGCGCAACGTCAGGGCAACTATGCGCCGCCGCCCGGCGCCTCGCCGATCATGGGCCTGGAAGTTTCCGGCGAGGTGGTTGGGGTCGGGACAAACGTGACCCGCTGGAAGGTCGGCGATCAGACTTGCGCACTTACCCCGGGCGGTGGCTATGCGGAGTTTTGCACAGCACCTGCCGCGCATTGCCTGCCAATTCCCCGGGGACTATCGATGCTTGAAGCGGCGGGCAT
>JANOEV010000135.1:0-7315 GCA_031413695.1 Burkholderiales bacterium | reverse complement strand
TGGTGAATCAGGTTGTGCTGGCGCAAATCGCGTCTGAACTCGGACTGGGTGCGGCGCTCAGACTCGGCGAGGGTGAAGTCAAAACCGGCGGGGCGGGGCGACCGTCAATCCTGGCGGATGCAATTGAATCACTGATTGGCGCCGTCCTGATTGACGCAGGACACGAGGCCGCCGCGGGGTTGGTGACAAGGCTGTTTGCGCATCGCATCGAAGATCCCGCGCAATCGGTTCCGCTTAAAGACGCCAAAACGCAGTTGCAGGAATGGCTGCAGGGCAAACATCAACAACTACCGCAGTACGCGGTCAAACGGATCGAAGGCGCGGCGCATCAGCAGACGTTTTTTGTCGAATGCATCACCGAGCGCCCCGCATTCAAAGTCGAGGGGTGCGGGATTACCCGGCGCGCCGCGGAGCAGGACGCCGCCGCAAAAGTACTGGCCAAGTTGGCCGCACGTGGCGACAGCAGTGGAAACACAGAGAGTAGCGGGATGAAATCAGACGGTAAAGCAGCATGAGCGATAAAACTTTTCGGTGCGGCAGTGTCGCCATTGTCGGCCGGCCGAACGTCGGCAAATCGACGCTGTTAAATCATCTGGTCGGCCAAAAGGTCAGCATTACCTCCAGCAAGGCACAAACCACCCGCCACCGGATCACCGGCATTCTGAGTGATGCCGACACCCAGTATTTGTTTATCGACACACCGGGTTTTCAAAAGACGCATTTGAATGCACTCAACCGCATCCTGAATCGGACCGTGGCAAGCACCGCCAACGACGCTGATGTTGTGGTGTTTGCGGTGGAGGCCATGCGTTATACCGAAGCCGACGCAGCGGTGTTGAAGTCGCTGCCGGAAGGGACCAAGGTCATTCTGGCGGTCACCAAAATTGATCGCGAAAAGGAAAAGTCACGGCTGTTGCCATTCCTTGCCGAAATGCAAAGCCTGTTTGCGTTTGCCGCCGTCGTGCCGGTCAGTGTCAAAAACGCCGCAACCCTGCACGAACTCAAGCGCGCGATTCGTCCGCACCTGCCGGAACAACCGGCCATTTTTGACGTCGAGGAATTGACCGATAAATCAGAACGATTCCTCGCCGCGGAGTTTATTCGCGAAAAGGTTTTTCGTCAGTTGGGCGATGAATTGCCGTACAGCGTAAATGTGGTGGTTGAACAGTTCGCCATCGAAGGCACCATGCGCCGCATCCACGCGACCATCATTGTCGAAAAACAGAGCCAGAAGGCGATCATCATCGGCGAGAAGGGCGAACGCCTAAAACGGATCGGTACCGATGCCCGCAAAGAAATGGAAGCGACCTTCGACGGCAAGGTGTATCTCGAACTGTGGGTACGCGTCAAAAAAGGCTGGGCAGACGACGAGGCGATGGTAAAACAGTACGGCTACCAGTAACGGATTGATGCGGAACCAAGCCGGATGAGAACGTCGACCAGTCACAGCAGCGCCGGATTTGTGTTGCATAGCTACCCGTACAAAGAGACCAGTCTGATTCTCGAAACCTTTACCCGCACCAACGGGCGCGTGGCGATGGTGGCCAAGGGTGCCAAGCGTTCCGGCAACAGCAAATATGCGCTGAACCCGTTTCAGCCCATTACCATCGACTGGTTCGGCCGCGCGGATCTAAAAACACTCAAGGCCGCCGAACACGAGCGTATTTATCCGCAACTGCGCAGCGGTGCCTTGATGGCGGCGTTTTACATGAACGAGCTGCTGCTAAAGCTGGCGACCAAGGAAGATCCCCATGAAACGCTGTTTGACGCCTACAGCGTGTCGGTCGAAGCGCTGGCGGGTCATCGTGGGCCGGGCGTTCGCGATATCGAAACCATCCTGCGCCGCTTCGAACTGACCATGCTCGCCGAGCTCGGCTATGCATTGACGTTGGCCCACGAGGCCGACGCCGATGCGCCGATTGTCGCCGATGCACAATATCTGTACGTGGTCGACCGCGGACCGATCCGCATCAACAATGCCAGACCAGCCGATTCAATCCGTGCCATCGACCCGGTGCGCCTGAACGGCAGCACCCTGATTGCGCTGGCAGCCGGATTGCCCGCAAATGGATCTGAGGTAACGCCAGATACGGCATTGTTGAATCAAGCCAAGCAATTGATGCGGCGGGTGATCAATCATCATCTCGGTGACAAGGCGCTGCATACGCGGCAGCTGATCCGCGAATTGAAATAGAAACCCCAATATCGGCGGGTATTTTCAGGCATTGTTGGTTGAAAAGAGCCGTCCAATAACGACTTTGATTGTTGAAAAAATCACGGTGCCAGCGCCGACAATGCGGTTGTCCCGTAAAATGACGCCATGACCAAGCTAAGCGTAAACCTGAACAAAATCGCGCTCTTGCGCAACACGCGCACCATCGGCATCCCCGACATCGTCAAGTTTGCAAGCATCGCGCTCGAGGCTGGTGCCGATGGCATCACCGTGCACCCGCGCCCGGACGGCCGCCATGTGCGTGCAGATGATGTCGAAAAACTTGCCGCATTGATGCAGGCCTGGCCGGATCGTGAATTTAATATTGAAGGCAATCCATTCCACAATCTGATGGCGTTTGTGCGCGTGGTCAAACCCCACCAATGCACGCTGGTGCCGGATGAATCAGGCCAGTTCACCTCGGACCACGGCTGGAATCTGCCGGCTGATGCCACGCGTTTGCAGCCGATTGTTGATGAATTGGCTTCGCTGGGCGTGCGTGCCAGTTTGTTCATGGACCCGACGCCGGATGCAATGGCGCATGTTCATCAATTGGGTGCAAACCGGATTGAGCTATATACCGAGCCTTATGCAGAACACTTTGGCAAGTCAGGCGATGACACCATTCTTGCCACCTACGTTGCCACCGCAAAATCAGCCGCAACGTTCGGACTCGGCGTGAACGCCGGGCACGATCTGAATGCGCAAAACCTGACGCGTTTTTTGAAAAACGTGCCGGGTGTGTTGGAAGTTTCGATTGGTCACGCGCTGATTGCCGATGCCTTGGAGATGGGTTTGGCAGCGGCCATCAAACTTTATCAGCGGGCGATTGCGGACGCAGCATGATCCACGGCATTGGCAGTGACATTGTCACCATCAAGCGGATTGAAGACGCCCTGGAGAAACATGGCGACCGGTTTGTGCAACGGATTTTGTGTCCGGACGAGGTCGTCGAATTTGCGGCATCCGCACCACCTGCGCCTGCCGATGCGTTGGCCGGCAAATCAACCGATACCACGACGTCAAAACGGCTTGCGCGATTCGTCGCAAAACGGTTTGCGGTCAAGGAGGCATTTTCGAAGGCATTTGGCACCGGTATCGGCGGCGAGGTCGGTTGGCACGACGTTGCGGTGAAACACACCGACAAAGGCCGCCCGTTGCTTGCGGTCAGTGATGCCATGCAACAAAAATTTGACGCACAAAAAATCGGGGCAACACACGTTTCGATTGCAGATGAAACCGAACACGCCATTGCCTATGTCATTCTGGAGAAAGTCTGAACATGACCACAAACATGCTGCTGGGTCCCGTGATGGGCGACATTGCCGGGCTCGAACTGACCGGGGCGGACAAGATCCGCCTGATGCATCCGCTGATGGGCGGCGTGATTTTATTCGCCCGCAACTACGCCAACCCGGAGCAGCTGAAGCAACTTACCGCGTCGATCCGTGCGTTGCGTTCACCACATCTGATGATCGTGGTCGACCATGAAGGTGGCCGTGTGCAACGTTTTCGCGACGGCTTTACCACGATCCCGCCGATGCGTTCACTCGGCACGTGTTATCAACAGAATCAAGCCGACGGCCGCGCGCTGGCACACGCCGTCGGCGTGGTGATTGGCACCGAAATGGTTGCGCACGGGCTCGATTTTTCGTTTGCACCGGTACTCGATCTCGATTGGGGTGAATCGACCGTGATTGGTGAACGCTCGTTTGGTCGCGATCCCCATGTTGTGGCGGCATTGGCCGGCGCGGTGATTGACGGCATGCATACGGTTGGTGTCGCCGCGTGTGCCAAACACTTTCCCGGCCACGGCTTTGTACGCGCCGATTCCCATCATGAAATTCCGCGCGACACGCGTGAATTTACCGCCATTGCCGCCGATGACATGCTGCCGTTCCAGTTGCTCGCCAGCCAATATGACTCGGTGATGCCGGCCCACATTATTTTTGAGACGGTTGATGCGTCGCCGGCCGGGTTCTCTGCGCATTGGTTGCAGCAGGTGTTGCGCAAGTCACTTGGCTTTCAGGGCGTGATTTTTTCCGACGACCTGACCATGGAGGGCGCATCGGTGGTCGGCGACGATACCGCCCGCGGTATGGCCGCGCTGACCGCCGGTTGTGACATGGTGATCCTGTGCAATGATCAGATACGTTGTGATCAGTTGTTGTCCGGCCTGACCGCCAGGGGCATCACCGCCGACGCAACGCGATCAAATCATTTGACCCGGATGCACGCCAAACAAGCGGTGACATTGACCGATCCGGCTTACCTCACGGCAAAGGCGGCGATTGACGCGTTTGTATCGGCAAGCCACTGATCATTGACCATTGAATGCCAAGCCAGCACTGTCGTGTGATATTTTTTGCGCGGTTGTCGACAACTTTGGTGACATCGGTGTCACCCTCCGGCTGGCACGTCAGCTCGCGAATGAACACAATGTCAACGTTCGCTTGATTGTTGATGACCTGGTCAGCCTGAAAAAAATCGCACCTGATCTGCAGGACACCGCGCCGCACGTTACGATTAAACGACTCGGCAACATCGATATCGTACATTGGCCGTTCGCAGACCGGCTGCCGGCCGGCGATATTGTCGTCGAGGCGTTCCAGTGTGCGCTGCCAGTCGGCTATGTTGAACGCATGGCGCAACGTGTTCACAAACCGGTGTGGCTGAATTTGGAGTATTTGAGCGCCGAATCATGGGTACCGGCGCATCATTTGTTGCCGTCACCACACCCGCAGTATCCATTGACCAAATATTTTTTCTTCCCCGGTTTTGAGCCCAATACCGGCGGCTTGATTCGTGAAGCCGGTGTGCAACCGGCGACAGAGACTGCGGTTGGGTCGACCCTCGGGGTGTTTGTGTTTGGCTACGATTCACCACGCGCGATGGCGTTGTTGGAAACACTTTCCGGGACGGCGTCGGTGAATGCCATTACCGTCCCTGAAGGGTCGCTGGCAATTGTTGCCGCCCGTGTCGCCGCCGACAATCACGCATCGTCTTCCAAGTTCAAAATCGTGCCGTTTGTGCCGCAACAGGCGTTTGATTCACTATTGGCCGCCCATGACATTTTGTTCGTGCGCGGCGAAGATTCATTGGTCCGTGCGCTGTACGCGGCAAAGCCGTTTATTTGGCAGATTTACCCGCAGGATGATGGCGCACATTTGATCAAATTAGCGGCATTTTTGACGTTTTACGGTCGCGGGTTGGGCGCTGACAGTCAACGCGCGTTGCGGGCAATGACGCTGGCGGTCAATGACGGAACCGGCGAGGGCATTGCAGTCGCATGGCAGGAAATGCTCAAACACCTGCCGGAATGGCGCCGCCACGCCATAAATCAGCAAAAACAACTGCTTTCACAGCCCGATTTAGCCACGAACATGATGACTTTTTGTGAAAAATTCCTTAAAATTTAAGGCTTTGCGGCGTATGGGCCACGTGGTTTCCACGTTTATGTTTATTCCTCCCAATCGCCGCAGTCCTCCCGCAGTCCTCACCAAATTAGTCGCAAGGTAATCCAAATGAAAATCGCACAAGAACTCCGCGCCGGCAATGTCGTCATGATCGGTAAAGATCCAATGGTCGTGTTGAAGGCCGAATACAATAAATCGGGTCGCAGCTCCGCCGTGGTCAAAATGAAATTGAAGAATTTGCTGTCCAATTCCGGCACCGAATCCGTTTACAAAGCCGACGACAAGTTTGAAGTGGTCCAGCTTGAAAAAAAGGAATGCACCTACTCGTATTTTTCCGATCCGATGTATGTCTTTATGGACAGCGAATACAACCAGTTTGAAGTTGAGTCCGAGAACATGGGCGATGCGCTGAACTATCTGGACGACGGTCTGGTGGCCGAAGTGGTGTTTTATGAGGGCCGCGCAATTTCGCTTGAATTGCCGACCGCCGTGGTTCGTGCCATTGAGACCGATCCCGCCGTGCGTGGTGACACATCCGGCAAGGTCATGAAGCCGGCGCGCATCCTGCCGACCAATCACGAAATCCTGGTGCCGTTGTTTTGTGAATCCGGCGACAAGATTGAAATCGACACCCGTACCAACGAATACCGCCGTCGCGTCTAATATCCCGCGTTTGGTTGTTATCGCAAATCAGGGCACGGGATTCCGTGCCTTTTTTGTTGGTTGTTCGCTGAAAATTTGTTATTGCCGTTGCCGCCCGACCAAACCAAATGAAATCGTCCAAACCATTCACCACCGATTGTCGCGACTGCAAACGTCTCGCCACGTTTCTTGATGAAACGCGCCTGGCGTATCCGACCTATTTTTGCAAACCGGTGCCGGCGTTTGGCACCGAGCGGCCAAAACTGTTTGTGGTCGGGCTGGCGCCCGGCATGCACGGCGCCAATCGTACCGGCCGGCCATTTACCGGTGACTATGCCGGCGAACTGCTCTACAGCACGTTGCACAAGTTCGGCTTCGCCACGCAGCCCACCACAGTCAAAGCCGATGGTGCCCTCGACACCCGGTTAAAGCTGGTCAATTGCCGGATTTCCAACGCGGTCAAATGTCTGCCGCCGCAAAACAAACCGACACCCGACGAGATTCGCACTTGCAACCAGTATCTGGCTGGCGAGCTCGCCGCATTGCCGGCATCGACCGCCATATTGACGCTCGGCGGGATTGCACACGACGCGGTGTTGATGAGTGTCGGTATGAAAAAATCCACCGCTAAATTCGGCCACGCCGCGGTGCATCGGTTACCCGGGGGGCAGACGCTGTTTAACAGCTATCACTGCTCTCGCTACAATACCAACACCCGCCGCCTTACCGAACAAACCTTTCACGACGTTTTTACCCTCATCAAAAATCATATCGACTGATGACCAGCGCGTTTGACCCCAAGCCGATTCTGACCGAACTGCCCAATTTGCCGGGTGTGTATCGCATGAAAAATGCGGCGGGGGAGGTGATTTATGTCGGCAAGGCGCGCGACCTCAAGAAACGTGTGTCGTCATATTTTGTGAAAGAGCACGCCAGCCCGCGCACCACCATGATGGTCGCGCAGATCGCCGGCATCGACACCACCATCACCGCCAGCGAATCAGAAGCATTGATTCTGGAAAACAATCTGATCAAATCACTCAGC
>JANOEV010000134.1:0-14451 GCA_031413695.1 Burkholderiales bacterium | reverse complement strand
GATGGGGATGGTGGCCCCACTCAGGCTCAGACTGCCGGCCACACCGGTCAAGGTGCCGGTACAGCCCGCGCCGGTGATGCTGCCAACGCCACCGGTGATGCCCGCCGGGTAGGTGTCGGTGAAGGCCGCACCGGTGATGGCGACCGTGTTGCCCGCCGGGTTCTGAATCGTGATGTTGAGTGTGGTCGTGCCGCCCACCGGGATGCTGGTCGCCACAAAGTCCTTGGTCACAATCGGTGCAGTCACCACAGTTAAGGTCGCCGCCGCCGTGCCACCGGTCAAGGCCACCGGCCCCGTGGCGGTCACCGCCGTGGTGGTGTTCAACGCCGCACCCACGGTCGAGGACGTCACGTTGGCTTGCAATTGACAGCTCGCCCCCGCATTTAGTGTGGCCACGTTCAGACGAATATTGGTGTTGCCCGGCGCAGAGGCCGCCCCCGCCGTCGTCGTCGCCGTGCCGCACAAGGCCGGCGTGAAGGTGAACGTCGTGTTCAGTAACGTCACACCCGCCGGGAAGCTGTCCGGCAACTGCACCGTCGTGATCGGCGCCACGTTGCCCGCCGGGTTGGTCACCGTCAAACTCAACACACTCGTCCCACCCGCGGCAATGCTCGTCGGCGCGAAGGATTTTGTCACCGTCGGCGGCGCATAAATGTTGACCGTCGACGTCGCCGCCACCGCGTTACTACCCGCGCTCGTCTGGAGGCCACCAATGGCAATCGTGTTCACCGCCGCACCCGCCGTCGCCGAGGTCACGTTGACAACGATCGTACACCCACCCGCCGGAATGCTCGAGCCGTTTGCCTTTGTGAAGTTAATCGCCGCAGCCGTCGCCGTCACCCCGGCACAGGTGCCGGTATTACCCGCGGTGTTGATGGTCATGCCGGCCGGCAAACTGTCGGTTAAGATCGACGTCAGCGTAATTGCACTCGCGTTCGTGTTACCAATGGTCACCGTCAAATTGGTGTTGCCGCCACTGGCCAGATTGGCCAACGCAAAGGCTTTGCTGATGGTCGGGGCCGCCAGTACGTTTACGCAAGCACTGACGCCGGGTGCCGTTACATTTGTCAGTGACGCGAAGTTGGCGGTCGCATTGGTGTTGTTTGCCTGGGGGCACAATCCCAACGTCGGTACAGCTCTTGTCGTGATCGGCACGATGATCGTGCAGCTCGTTCCGGTAATTTGCCGGCCCGTCACAACAATGTTGGTCGCACCAGGACCTGCCGCTACCGTCCCACCGCTACAGGTTCCCGTGACAGCACCGCCCTGCGCCATGAGTCCCACCGGAAGATTGTCGGTAAAGCTGAAGGTCTGTGTCGGATTACCCGCCGGCTGACTGACGGTAAACGTCAGGTTGGTCGTGCCACCAACGGTCAGATTGCCACTGAAGGCTTTATTGACTGTCGGCACCGCTGCAACGACGGTCACGCAGGCACCGGAGCCGACCGGCGCAATGCCGCCACCGGTCGCGGAATCCGCGACATCAACGGCAAGATTAGTCAGAGCGGAGAAATTCGTGTTGCCATTGGTGTTGTTTGTTTGCGGACAGGTTCCGACGGTGGGCGAACCGGCAACCGATGTCGTTACGTTAACAATGATTGTGCAGGTTCCATTGATACTCGCGCGGTTTGCGGTTACGACGCTGGATCCGGCGGTCGCCGTGACGCCGGTTCCGCCCGCGCACGTTCCTGCAAGCCCGTTTGGCGTGGCAATAATCAAACCCGCTGGCAGGGTATCGGTGAAGCCAAACGTCACCGCGGCATTGTGATTGATCGAATACGTCAGCGTGGTGGTTCCGCCTGCCGTCAGCGCAGCACCAAAAACCTTGGTCAATCTCGGCACGCCAACCGCCAGCGTGTCCGATGCCGCCGCCACGTTCGCCGCGTGGGTCGTGGACGTAACACCACCAATGGGGATTGTATTAATGTACCCGCCCGCCACTGCACTGCGCGCGTTCACGGTCACGGTACAAGAGCTGTTAATCGGGATTGTGCCTGCGGTGAACGTAACCGAACCCGGCGGGCCGACGACCGAACTCCTTGTTCCCGCGCACGTGCCGGCCACTGCGCCATTGGTCGCCAGCCCCGCCGGAAATGTGTCGACGAAGGCAACGTTTGTCGCCGCGGTGGTCGTGCTTGGGTTGGTGAGCGTGATTGTCAGCAGTGAATTGGTATTGAGGACAACTGGATTTGCACCGAATGATTTGGTGACAACAATTGCCGGATTGACGGTCAGCGTCGCCGTGGTTGCCGTCGTGCTGAGTCCCCCGCCGGTGTTACTGAATGCCGCCGCCGCATTTGTGTAACTCCCCGGCGTGTTACCCCTGACGGTGGCAGTGAAGGTGCATGAGGTTGTCCCGGCGGTCATCGCGCCATTTGCCAGTGAAACCGTATTTCCGGTAAACGAAGGCGTGCCCGAACACCCCGCGCCGGCAACAGCGGTGACACCGGTCACGGTCAGACCGGCTGGAAACGTATCGGTAAAACGGATACCGGCCTGTGCGGCAAAGGTGACGCCCAATTGGGCAGGGCTGAGCGCCGGGTTCGTGATCGTAAACGTCAGGGTGGAACTTGCACCCGCCGATACCGATGTTGGTGCGTATGCCTTGGTCAGCAGCGTTGACGGTGGCAAACAATATCCAAACGCGTTCCAACCAATGAACTGGTTGGAAACCACTTGCGTCGGGCCAGCCCGAAAGTCCATGGAAGCGGAGCGAATATTGGCGCTGTTGAAGTTACTGGTGACATTGCAGGGTGCCGTGTTGTTACACGCGTTCGGCCGGACTGCTGTTGCCGTCCCGCTTGAACCACCTATGACAATGGTGTGAAATCCCAACGTCCCCGATGTCATCGAGGTGGGCGCGGTCGTGCCATTGACACGGACGGCGAT
The DNA here is from genome assembly GCA_031413695.1 of Burkholderiales bacterium. GTDB lineage: Bacteria > Pseudomonadota > Gammaproteobacteria > Burkholderiales > Usitatibacteraceae > UKL13-2. The sequence continues at coordinate 11,562 of JANOEV010000134.1, read as the reverse complement.
TTCATCTTGAAAACCGGTGCCTGCCGCACCGCCGGTGTCAACGTCAACGGCGACAAATCGAAGTTTTGAAATCGGTCGATCCGACGACATCAAAAATGTTGAAAGTAACGCACCGGCAACACCGGTATTGTGGGTGTGCAAGAGGCTGTTTGCCAGGCCACCCTGGGCCCCCAGGGCCGGATTACCGTTATAGGCGGTTGCCGGCGGATTGGAAGACGAGAAGGTGAGCGAGGTTGCGCTGGTACCGGCACCGACCACAAATGTGTTCGGTCCAAACGCTGTCGGCCAGGTCGCAAACGAAAAGGTCTGGGCCGTCTCCCCACCGGCGCATGTGCTTGACTGCGCGTGGCTGTTTTGCGCAACAACATTTAACGTGGCGGCTAACATACAGGGAAGAACATTTCGGCCAAATCGATTGATTCCGCCGGTTGACTTTGAAAGGCCCGGCAAACCGACGGACGCACCGGAACGATTCGAGACCATCGATACGAACAAGGCAAGCAGGGTTCGCTGCAGAGCCGGGACCCGGTTGATCAATATCTTCATTTCGACGGTTCTTCGCCGGTTGCATTACCCTTGACCGGGGCGGTATTCTCTTTCGTCAATGTCTGCGTCCCAGGCACGGGTTTCGATCTGCCTGAAAACAAATCTTCATCAAATTTGTAACGCAACCGCACAAACACACCTTTGTTGGTGTAATCGCTCGCGGTCAGGTCCTGATCTTTGTAACCAAACCAGTTGTAGCCCGCCGATAGCCACAGATTTTCCATCACCATGAACCCAAGTTCGGCACCGAGTCCGTATTGTTTGGCGGCTGCGCCCCGACCCAACAAGGTGGATGCATTAATTGACACGTCCCAGCGTGGTGAGATTTCCCAGACAGCACGGCCGGCGACAAGCTGTGTGTTGTTCTTGCTGGCCAGACCGTTGGAATTCTCATTGACCCATTTTGCCGCGTAACGCGCACTAAAGGTAAACGGCCGGCGCGGCTGCCAGTTGGCGTGCAGCGATATCATTTCAATGGATCGTTTGAGCACAATTTCCGGTTGTGTTGTATCACTCTCCGTCCGGTGTTCGATGCGCCCCAATGCATTCCAGGTGTCGGTGTCGGTATCGCGGTAAGCAAGCCCCAGCTGAAGGCGTTCCTGCTTGTTTTCCCCTTTCCCTTGGCCTTTATTCTTGAGCAGCGAGAATGTATTGCGGCCGAGCACGGTCCAGTCACGATTGAGTTTTGACGCCAACGCGATGGTCGACAGGATCGAGTCCTGCGATGTTCCTTCACGCAATTCAAGACGTGTTGATCCTTTCCAAAGCGGGTTTGCGGTGTATTCGAGGCCGCCGGTTAATGCGGTCGATTCGCCGGTGCCCGCGCCCGCAAGGGTGTGTACGCGCTCAAAACCGGTCTGCAGCTTTAATCCCGCCGCAACCGTCCAGGAATTGCGCAAGCCGATTGCCGCCTCGGCATCACCACCCGAGATGGCATCACGCACCCGGTATTCACTGAACAAATTGCCGTCCTTCATGTAATCGGTGTTGATACCGACCACCGTGGCATTCTGCCGTTGCTGGTTGTTCAACCCGTAGGGGCCGGTGATCGACGATACAAATTCATGCCGCGCGTACAGCCGGCCCTTGTTCGGCAATTGATAGTCACCGCCGACGGCCAATATTTTCCGTTGTGTATCCTGCACATCAAATTCCGCCTCGCCGTAGGCGCTGAAGTTCTTGATTCCGGGTACCTCGCCGGTAACGCGGCCGCGCACCGTCGTAACGTCTTGCTTAGAGGCCTGTCCGAGCGAGCCACCAACACCGGCAACCGCGGCTGCCTGTGTGTCCCTTGCATGACGCATGCCGAACTCGGCACGCAACCCGGCACCCAGTGTGCGTTCGATACTGAGCAAAATGCCATCGCGTTTTGCGCCGGTCACGTTATCCTGGGTCGATAGCAATTCACCTTTGAAGCCGGTCTTGTCATTGAGCCGGTAACTCATCTTGCCGCCCGCCTCGGTGCGCCCTTTTGCCAGCGACGCATTGGGATTGTCAAAACCCGCATCCGATCTGGCGACAAACAGGTTGCCGTCGAAACTGCCGTCCTTGTGTTTGAATTCGACACGTTTTGCATTGCCGCTGACTTCACCTAGCGATTCACCAAGCAAGACTCTTTCACGTGATGTACGGACAATTTCGGCAATGATGAACGATTTGTCAGCGATCTTTGCCACACTGTTGATCGACATCATGCGGAATTTGTCGGTTGGGTTGCGGTCGTCGACAATCGATGCGCCGATCTCAATCCGATCGGTTACCTTCATCTGCGCATCCGCACCCGCCACCCAAAATTGCGGGCCTCCCTGATCCACCTCATAGGTGATGCGTAATGATTGTGGGTTCAAATTTTCGTCCAGCGATGCAACCGGCGCCTTGAGCAAGATACGTCCGGTCAGCGATTCGAGTTCATAGTCCACAAACCGGATCAACGGTATGGCGCGAAGAATGACACTTGCCTGATTGCGATCGCGTGTGAGTACTTCAAGTTTTTCGCTGTTGATCAGCCCGCGCGTGTTGGCCAACGTGAACGGCCCGGACGTGCCATTTGCGCGGAACTCGTCGACCACCTGTTTGGTCGAATCACGGCTGGCAAAAACATTTGCCTGCACCTTTGCCGTTTCGTAATGCTGTCTGATACCGGTCAGCGAGCGGTTGTAATTGGAGAGCTGGCGGTTTTCAGCTCCACCCGCGGTATTGAAGTCGCCGTACAGCAGGTAGGATTTTTTATGGTCAACCCGGACGTACAGCCGTCCGGTCGATTGTGCGTCAAATGCGCGCACCGACGAATCACCATAAACCGGGTAAAACTCGTCGGGCTGGATGTCACGGAACAGGCGCTCTTTTGTATCCTTGTCAGAGTCATACGCGACCGTCAGCAAATATTCGCCTTTGATCTTGCCCTTCAAAAACATTGCCGCGCGGGCTGCGCCTTGGTACTTGCCGTCATTCCAGGTGCGAACCGTATTGACGATTTCCCTTTCGAATGCATCCTGCTGGCGGGTCGGTACCATTGCGCGGCTATCAAGTTTGCGTAAATTGATAATGCCTTCGATCAAACCAGAAGCAACCATTTCGCGCAGATCAGGCAGGAAATCGAGCGGTAGGTTGCGGTTGACGCGCCCACTCTCAACGCTGATCAGCGCCTGACCGGGTTCGGCCGGCGGCAGGATCACAAATTCACCAACGCCTCCTTCGACAAACACCTGGATACCGGGCTCGACCGGGTTGACGTCAAACACATCCCAGCGACCGAGGCTGGATGAGATTGTCAGCGGCAAACGCGTCGTCACCGGTGTGCCAAGCTTGTCCAGCATTTTGACGGTCACGGTCACCGGTGTTTTACCATCTGCCGTCGCGCCGCCGTTGCTGCGGACACGCTCACCGTACGCAATATTGATCTGCGCGAGTTCACCCGGTGCCAGCAGTTTGATCTTGCTTTCGCCGCGCAGATTGCCAAACGCGTCGGTCTGGGTAACTGAAAGCTCGTTTTCACCCGCCTTCAATTCAACCCCGATGTATTCCCACGCCTGCAGCTGTTTGTCTTCGAGCAATGCACGCTTACCGACGCGGCTGTCAGACACCTCAATGCCGTTGACCATCAGCCTGAAGGTTGTCCCCGCCGCCCCCTTGACACGGATCGACGTTTGGGCAAACGCAAGCACATCACCGTTCTTCAAACCAATAAAACCCAGCGTGTTGTTTTCGTTGGACAGGATTTCCTCGAGCGGCAGCGGTACAGCGGCCTTGGGCACAGTACCGCCATCAACACGGCCGGTTGATGGATTGCCAGTGACGGCGGCTGGTGTGCTTTCTGTCGGCAGAACACTTGCCGCGACAGGCGGCGCGACGGCCTGCGCAGCTTGCACTTTCTGCGCATTGATCGTTCCGGTTGCATCCGACGGTACCAGCGCCTGACCGACGGTACCGGATGCCGGAAGCGCCTTGACATCGGACAGCGGCCGCGAAATCCCATCCGTCGAAAGTTTCTCCTGCAAGCGGCCGTCGATCTCGGTATTGAGACGCGACGCCGCGGCGCGGCGCGACGCAATGTCTTTCATTGCCACCGGCCTGCACTCGGTTACGGCAAAATTGGCCTTGTGGATTTCGCCATTCTTCAGATCAAGGATACGGCTGTCGCCCTTGCCAAGATTGCGCGGCGAAAGTATTGCCAGGTTAGCAACTGTCGCACCTTCTGGCAGTGTCGTCCGGTCAACTTTTAATACGTGGGTGCGCGGCGTAATGCCGTAAAAACTATATTTGCCTTCGGCGTCGGTGACAATGCTTGTGCCGTCCTCGAGGAACAGGCGCACCCCCGGGATGCCGATTTCGCCGGCAATATTGCCGTCGGCGCGGGTCTGTAGCCGGTCCGCACTGCAATCGGCAAAGATCTTGCCGACGATGTAGGCGCGATCACTGAACACACCCGCCGAAACGGTTACCCTGGCCGTTGCGACATTTGATTGGCTGTAGAGACCCGTCGGGCCAATACGATATGCGGCGATGACACGATTGACGCCGTCACCCTGTAGCGCACCGGGGCCGACGCGGACACGGTAGGTCAATTTCGCCTGCCCACCAACATCCATTCGACCGACGTTAAACACCAACCGTGGACCGCCGCCACCAGCTGGATCGGCAATCGTCGTGCCGCCGACGCGCCCACTGCCGGGAACATAGGTGAAGCCAGCCGGCAAATCATCGGTGGCAAACACGTCGCTTTGACGCAAGGCATAACCGGTTTGATTGTTCACGGTGACGGTGTAGTCAACAAATTCGCCGAGTTCAACAAATGCGCGCAACACTTCTTTGCGGATAAACAGTCCGCTGATCAAACCTGAGTCAACCGGGATGTCGAGAATGACCGGGCCCGTTTCCGGACCGACCCTGAACGCGCCGCCATAGGATCCGCCAGTGGTCGGTCCGGTCGCGAGAATGTTGCGTCCGGCGGGCAATTGATCGGCGGCAACAATTGATGTCCACGTGTAGCCGTTCGGTGGCCTTACCTGCACGCAATAGTCGCCTGCGGTGACCAACGGAAAATCAAAGCGGCCGTCGGCACCGGTGACAACCGGATTAGGCGCATTGACAATGACACCATTGTCGAGGACCTGTACCGCTGCGGCTGTTGAGGAACATACTCCTGCCGAGGCCGTAACCAGCCGGACATTCGCACCAGGTACCGGGGCATTGGTGCGGCTGTCAAACACAACGCCATTCGGATCGATCAATGTCACCGTGGTGGAAATGCGGCGGCCGCAACCGACAATCTCGATCGCGAAGGTATCGTAAGCGACGCCTTCAAGAAACGTGCTTCCCGGCTGTACCGGTGGCAAGCGTACCGGAATGGATGCATCAAAAATGCCGGTGTTTGGCCCCGTCTCGACCGCAACAATTTCTTCGCGCTCGCCGTTGGGGCCGGTGATGATAATTGTGCGGCGCTCAATGACATCCGGGATTGCGTTGCACGATGGCGCCGAGGCGCGCAAGAAAAAATCTCGGCCGATAAATGTCCACAGCGTCGCGCGCCTGAATTCGCTGTCGATAAACCCACGGATGATGTCATCCGGAAGATTGGTTGCGTTTGGATCGACCGTTGTCACGTCGTTGTTGGAGATGATGCGTGTCGTCGCTGGCGAGCCAGGCGCAGCGGTTGAGGTGCTCGATACCGAGATGATGTGTGTTGCGGTGTCACCGGGGCGGGCAGTGGTCGGCGCAGTTACCACGACCAGGTAATTTGCCGACTGACCGGGGGCCAAAACCACCGGCGTTGACACCGCCGGGCTCGCGGCAGTCAACGCGCCTGACAAACTGCCGTTGCTGGTTGATGCCGGGTCAAGCGCGGCGACACCGGTCCAACCGGCCGCGCCACCGTTGAGCGAACCAACAATTGTTTCTTCACAGTTGCCGATGTTGGTCAGCGTGTGGCTGTAGGTTACGCTGGCGCCGGCGCGCACACGTGCACGGTTGTCCGGCTCGAGGCGCACTTGGCAGCTGCGGTTCACCGCAAGCAGCACGTCGTCGTCGGCAGCCACAAGATTCCGGTCTGTCACGGATCTGGCCGACTTCGAGACACGATACGGGCCGCCGGGAATTACCCCGGTTGGTAACACCACCCTGACAATGACGGTGGCACTGGCGCCGGCGGCGACCGGCCCGGTATCCGGCACGCCGTTGCGGCTGGTATCAGCCAGCGGTGTGACCCCGTCGCCAGCCAGCAGTGTGATGATCGATCCCTGCGGAAACGTCGCACCCCGGAGGCTGATGTCATAGGTGTCGGTGACGTTGCCGCGATTGGTAATCGTATTTTGAAATAGCAGCGTTTGTCCGGGCGTGGCGCCGACAATCGTCTGGCCGGTCACCGTCGCGCCCAACGCACCGAGGACGCGAAATGTCACTGCGTTCGATGATCTGTTGAGGCGTCGGTCGGCACTGTTGGTGAAAGCGTGGCTGGCAATATTGGTCAGAATGGTTTCACGTGCGAGGCCGGCGGCAATATTCACATCAAACACGATGGTGCCAACGTCGCCGGGTTCCAGCACACTGAAGTCGATTTGCAGCTGGCCGGCTGACGACGTGTAGGTTACCGCCCTTGTGCCAATCACCGCACTACCGTTGCCGATCGAGGCATTTATGCTTGAAGAACCAATATTGACGCGCAACGAGCCGGGCACAATCGTCATGCCAACTGGCAGCACATCGACAATCGAGACATTGCGTTTACGCGCAACGGGGCCGCTTGCGGCATTCGAAAACGCGAGTGAAACCGTGTGCGGCCCGCTTGGCGAATAACCTTCACGCGCAGAGATCGATTTGACAACGGTCATTTCCAGAGCCGGACTGGTTGGTTCGACAATCAGACAGGCGTTGGCGACAAAGTTGTGCAGGTTGGTCAGGCCACTTATTGATGACGACTGATTGGTAAATGCGACAGGGTCGGCGGCACACGATGCGTTTAACTGTGCTGCGGTATTGGTGACCGCGTTGACGACGATCGCACAGCTCGATGTTCCAGCGGCGAGACTGAGGTTGCTCACCCGAACCTGATTGCCTACAAGGCTGGCTGATCCTGTGCAACCGGTACCACGTATCACTGCAGTAGCGCCCGTCCCGAAACGCAGACCGTTTGGCAGCGTATCGACGAACGCAATCGCATCTGCCTGCGGACGTCCCGTCGAATTCTGTACGGTCAATGTCAGGCCGGTGAAATCGCCGTCATAGATGCTGTCATCGGCAAATTGTTTTGTCAACGACGGCAGCGCCGACAATATCGTCAGGCACTGCGGTTGCACCTGGTTGTCGGTATTGCTGTGAACCTGGATGGAAATCGCATCGTTGATGAAATCCTGCGGCGGCGTTGATGAGGCACATGACGTCGGACTGATTGCTGCCGGCATGTTGGTGACGCCGGCTATTCGGATCGTGCACGATGCCGTACCCGGCGACATTGTTCCGCTGGAAATACTCACGCTTTTTGGCCTGCCAAACGAAACAATCGCGAAACAGCCCGGGCCGACCACAAACCCGGCCGACTGCGGCAGAAATTGCAACCCGGCCGGCAGGAAATCGGCAAAGGCGATATTAGCCTGCCCTGGATTTCCGGCAACGTTGGTCAACGTGAACGTGAGCGTGGTGGCGTCACCGGCGGTAATCGCTGATGCGCCAAACTGTTTGGTCAATGCCGGACTTTGCTGGGCAACGATCAGACACTGGGGAAGTACCTGGTTTTGCAGATTCGCAAGACCGACGATTGATGTGCTGGCGTTGGTGTACGCCGGCGGGTTGGAACCACAACTCGGATTGGCCGCACTATTCGCAACAAAGATTGAGTTGATCTGGATCGTACAGGTTGACGTGCCGGCATTGATCGTCACACCGGCCAGCGTCACGGTGGAACTATTTGGAAAGGTGGCCGTTCCGCTGCAACCGGGGCTGAAACTGGCGGCGGCGCCTGGCACGAGGCTAACGGCCGACGGCAGCTGATCAGTAAAACCAATGCCATTCTGGAGTGGGTTGCCTGCCGTGTTGCTGATCGAGAAGCTGAGCGACGTCAGATCGCCGGGTCGAAGCAACGGGGTACCAAAATATTTGGCCAAGGTGGGTAGGCCGCCAACCGGGCTCACGATCAAACACTGTGATGAGACCTGGTTGTCAAGACCCACCACACCTGTGATGTTTGACAATGCGTTGGTGAAAGCGGGCGGATTTACAACGCAGGATAAATTGGTCTGACCGATCTGGTTGGTGACGCCGTTAACGGTGATCAAACACGTGGCGTTCGCCGGAACCGCAAGGTTTGTGATCGCAATGGAAGTTGGCAGCAGGGTCGTGGATGCGGAACAGCCGACACTTCCGCTGACGACGGCAGCCGCACCGGCAGTCAGACGCAATGCAGAAGGCAGATTGTCCGTAAACGCACCGCCGGTAATCGCGATCGCAGTTGAATTGACAATCGTAAACGTCAGCGGGGTTGAACCGCCCGACAGGACGGATGCGGCACCAAACGCTTTGGTCAGTACGGGTGCACTGGGCGGTGCGCCAACAACCAGCGAAACGCTGTTGCTGGTTGCAACCGCTGGGACCGCCGCGACCTGTAAAACCCCGTTCGCAACGTTGGAAATGACGGTACCGGCCGGGGTTGGCTGCGCCTGCGACGACAACGAAAAAACAGTTGCCGCGGCCAACAAAACAAAAAATGCCGCATTTCGGGCATTTTTCATAGCTAAAACAGCGGTTTTTTGGAGCGTTTTAGCGAGGATTGCGAATTTCGGGTCAAGTTTGCCTGCCCTCGCGTTGAGGCTCATTTTTCGCAAACAGAGCGTGTCAGTCGACCTTCGTTTTCGCATCAAAACATTATCAATTTCGCCCCCAAAATTGGTTGCGAACTACCGCACAAAATCCCGCTTTTCGATGTGTTTTTACAACCTTTAACAGTTGCAAAAGCCCATAGAGAAACGGGAGGAAAATCCTCCCGTTTTTTAGCGCCTCCTGCCGTGGCGGGAGGTCGGCAACTATCCTTTCAGATGTTAATTAATCCGCACACAGAACTGGAGGGAAACACTGCCGCCGGGCAACAATATCGAGGCAGGTGCTGCCGGAGGGGCAGGGGTTGCCGCAGACACGGCCGTGACGGTTCCAGCCATCGCATTTGCCGGCACAACCGAGGCAAACAACGGACCACTAGTTAACGGCGTCGGGCTACAACTCGATTCATATCTGGTGTTTGCCGGGGTGACGTCGGAAATCGTGATGTTGTTGATATTGTTCGCCGTCGTATTGAAACCAACAATCAGGTAGGCGATACACTGCCCGGGCGCGGTGCCGGCGCCCGCCGGGATCGCCGCGTTGCTCCATGAACCGTTTGGCACACCAGCCGTGATGGTGGGTGCCGCCGGCGGTGTTGCACAAGCGGTCAACTGCTGGAATTTATCCAAGCGCAAGCCGGACGTGAGCGTGGTGGTGTCTGTGGCGGACACCGTTACCATGTTATAGGTCGCCGTAATGGTCGTGACGTTTGGCGGGCTGCCGGCCATTGCCGGCGCATTGACCCGGACAAAAATCAGCTGCGACGAATTTGGTGCCAACATGAATGTCACCGCATTGGTAATGGTCGTATCGGATCCGATATTCAGAACGCCGGGACCAGCGCCGTCATCGATATAGGCGGCGGATGTCCACGCCTGTCCGGGGAACTGGTTGTCTGTGAGGAACGTTCCGGGGAACGAAATGGTCTCGGTGACGTTACCGCTGTTGGTGATGGTGTGCTGATAGGTGACCGATCCACCGGGAGAGGTATTTTGGTTTCCGTTCGGTGTAATCGACACATTGCGCGCATTTCCCAGCGTAATCGAATCCCGTTTGAAATCGGTTACGGTTGGGTTACCCTGCTGCTGGACGACAAAATTAAGCACATAGACGCCCGGCGGCGAGTCAGTTGGGCGGCCAACACCACCTTGATTGGTTGGTGGAATCAGTACTTCGGCGCAAATCAGCCTGCTGCCACCCGCCGCAATCGGCACAGCGCCAGTGGAGGTGATGTTGCCACCGGTGACGGTCGAACAATCAGCAGCCATACCACTGCCGTCCGCTCTGAACTGGATGGTCCAGTTCACCGGGGTCGCGGCCAAACCGGCCGGCACCGAGAAGAACGTGGCACTCAGATCGTAAATGCTGGCGATCGCGCTGGTGTTGTTAATATGTAAACGGAAACGCGTGGTGGTGGTTAACGTGACTGACGGCGTGACCGCATTATCCGTAATCACTGTTGCCGTACCGGCACCTAGACCCTGCGCTGCCAATGCGCCGCCAGCGATGCTCAAGTTATTGGTCAAGTCAACGGTGTTGGCAACAATCGTCGTCAGGATGTTGGTGACCAAATCGAAAACGGTATTGTTCGCCGCCGACGTTGCCTGCAGCGCGATGTTGTGCGGGCCGGTCGGGGTCGGCGCGCCGGGTGGGATCGTCGCCCTGACAACCACGGCGTAGCCGCAACTGGTGAGCGCGGTATTAATAATGTACGGTGCCGGACAGGTTCCCGCACTGACCAGTGGGATCAGGCCGGTATCCGGCGCCGAACCGCCGCCGCTGTCGATCAGCGTGGTGACACCGTCCGTTCGGTACATGGTGAAGGTGGTGCCTGCCGGGAAACTACACCCGTTCGGCGTCACGTTACCCGATGCGCAGTTTGCGCCGGTGAACGTTGCGCTGGTTCCGACCGCGGCACCGGTACCGTCGCGAAATTGAATATCGAAGGTGTCAGGCGCATTACCGTTGTTCCAAACATAGTTGGTCCATTGGATGGTTTGACCCGGCGACGTCGACGCAATGGTCACGTTGGCTGGTTCGCCATCGGCCGCTGTACTCAACGTTGACGAGCCGTTGAATGCAACGGCCGGCACCTGAGCGACGCTATACGTCACGGCGTTCGACGGATTTGGACCGGTCGTGGTCATCGTCACCGAATCGGTGAATGTGACGGTTGCCGTGTTGGAGGTCGCAGCAGTCACACCGACAGCAAGACCCGAGGCAATGGTGACTTGGAAGTACAAGTTGCCTGAAGTTGAACCCGGCACGGATGTGATGGTGCCGGTAACCGTTCCGGTCACCGCAGTTGTTGGCGAGGTATAGACGATACCGACCGGATCGGCACCTGCGCCATCACCCAGAACGGTTGCACCGCTGTTACTCCATCTGCCAGAGCCCGGTACGTAAACAAAGCCGGATGGCAACGGGTCGTTGATGATGGCATTGCTACACGCGATGGAGCCGGAGTTGTTATAACTCAACACCACGTACAACGGACCGGCATTGGGGCTCAAGCCTCCACTGACCGGGGTAACGCCGGGTGGCGGCGTGCTGGACAACGCTTTGGTCAGCGTGATCGAACAATTGCCGATGGTGGTGGTGTCGATCACCTGCTGTGATGGTGGTGATGAGGGCGCGCCGCTGGTGGCGGTCACCGTAATCGAGACGGTTGCACCAACGGCCGGGTTGAGCCGGCGTGGGGCGGGCCCCCCC
>JANOEV010000133.1:0-1769 GCA_031413695.1 Burkholderiales bacterium | reverse complement strand
CATGTTGATGGTGGTGAAGCTGATATTGTCGTCAACAAATTCCGACGCCGCACAGCCGGCAAATGCGTCCAGCGCCGCCTTGGAGGCGACATACGCGGAAAAACGCGGTGCTTGCGTCAACACACCTATCGACGAGATGTTGATGATGTGGCCTTTTTTCTGCGCCATCATCGCCGGCAGGAAGCCCATGATCAAACGCAGCGAGCCAAAATAGTTGAGCGACATGGTGCGTTCAAAATCATGGAAGCGGTCGAATGAATTTGCGATCCCGCGGCGGATCGACCGGCCGGCGTTGTTGACCAGATAGTGGCAGGTGCCAAAATCCTTTAGCACCGCGGCGACCAGTTTGTCGCAATCATCGAGGCTCGAAAGATCACACGAATAAAACTTGGCGGTGCCACCGGCTGCCTTGATTTTCGCGAGGGTTTCTTTGGCCTTCTCGGGGTCGCGCGCAACAATAACAACTTTTGCGCCGGCCTCAGCCATCTTAATGGCGGTCGCCTCACCAATGCCCGAGGTGCCGCCGGTGACCACCACCACCTTGCCTTCGACCTTGCCGTGCAGCGTGCGGTCAATAAACAGATCCGGATCGAGGTGCCGTTCCCAGTAATCCCACAAACGCCATGAATAATCTTCCAGCTTCGGCACCGCGATGCCCGAGCCCTTGAGCGCCTTGACGGTTTCGCGATTGTCAAATTTTGTCGGGTACGAGATAAAGGTAAACACATCTTTCGGGATGCCGAGATCCGCCAATATCTGGTTGCGTGCGCGGCGTACCGGTGCAACCGACATCATCCCCTGCAACACGTATTCCGGCATGAAGCTGAACATTTTTGCGTTCAACCGCATGGTCATCTGCGGGGCGTGTGCATCTTTGGCAAACATGTTGAGAATTTCGCCGATGCGCATCGGCTCCGGATCGGTTAAATGGAAACACGCACCGTCCAATCCCTTTTTGTGTGCGATGTAATCCATTGCGTCGACCACATAGTCAACCGGCACAATATTAATGCGGCCACCTTCGATACCGATGGTCGGCACCCATTGCGGCAGTGCCTTGCGCATTTTCTGGATGAGCTTGAAGAAATAATACGGACCGTCAATCTTGTCGATCTCACCGGTCTTCGAATGGCCGACCACCATGCCGGGGCGGTAAACACGCCACGGCGTTTTGCATTCATTGCGGACAATGGCCTCGCTGTCGTGTTTGGTGCGAAAGTAGGGATGATCGAGTTCTTCGGCTTCCTCGAACATGTCCTCGCGAAACGTGCCGTCGTAGAGTCCGGCCGCGGCAATCGACGAGGTGTGATGAAAACAGCCTGCCTTGACTGCCTCGGCCAGTTCCACCGCGTTGCGGGTGCCGTCGATATTCGCCGTCTGCTGGCTGGCGGCATCCGCCGACATGTCATAGATCGCGGCCAGATGGAAAAAGTGTTTGACCTTGCCTTTGAGTTTGGTCAGGTCTGCCGGGGACACGCCGAGTTTTGTTTTGCCAAGATCGCCGACGATCGGCACAACGCGCTTTTGCGTTTTTGGATCGAGCCCCCACCAGGCGATGGTCGCATCGAGTTTTTTGACCGATTGCTTGCGGACCAGCACGTAAACAGTGCCATCGCGTTTCAGCAAATTGGTCACCAGAAATTTACCGACAAAGCCCGTTGCGCCAGTGACAAAATAAGTCATGGTGGGTTTCCTCAAAGATTATTGTTTGATTTTATTGTGCGTTGCAGCATTATTTTAATGCGCTCTGCTTGTTCAGTTTACACCGC
>JANOEV010000132.1:0-3288 GCA_031413695.1 Burkholderiales bacterium | reverse complement strand
CAATTGACGGCGCGCTTCATCGCGCGCCTCGGCCCTGATTGCAGCCTCCACCTCGGGACGCGCGCTTTCCTCGATATCGGATTTCAACAGCTCATCCATTTCGGCGCGCACTTTTGCCTCAATCTCGGCCTTGAGCTGGGTGCGCAACTCGCGCTGTGCGTTGGCAAGCTCCTCCTCTTGACGCTTTGAAGCGGCTTCGGCCTGCGCCCGCGCCTCGGCAAGTGCCTTGGTCTCAATTTCTATCTTCGCGCGTGCAGCGGCAAACGCCCGCGCTTCGGTTTCGGCCTTTGCCCGCGCCTCACCCAGAGCACGTTGTGCAGCCGCACCCTGCGCTTGTTGCTCTTGCGTCAAACGCTCGTGGGACGCCGCCAGTTCGGAACGTTTTTTTGTCTCTTCGGCAATTTTTTGCTCGAGTGCTGCGCGCGATTGCGCCGCGGCGGCCTCTGCACGTTTTGCCTCTTCGATGGCGCGTGCTTCGGCGTCCTTGCGTGCCTTGGCCTCAACCTCCAGTCGCGCCCGAATCTGTGCCTCTCGTTCAGCACGGGCGCGCGCCGCAAGCTGCGCCTGATGTGCCGCCAGTTTTGCCGCCGCAAGTGCCTCGGCCGCGATGCGTGCATCTTCTTCCTGCTTTTTGCGTCCGGCAATCTGTGCGGCGATCTGAGCGGCCTCGTCAACGACCGGCTTTGGCGTGGCGCTCTCAACCTGATCGTTTGGGCCCGCGCGGTATTTGGAGGGGCCAAACGCGGCGACGGGTTGATTGAGCGACGCAGCCATTTTTGCCGGTGCGGTAAAGTCAAAATCATCCTCGTCACCGCCGAACTCTGAAATCGGTTCCTCCTGGCGAACCTCAAAGACCTTGATGTATGCGTCTTTTTTGAGTTGGACAAGCTCTTTCTCAAGTGCCGGAACGGCGAGGTCAACCTTGTCCGACAAAACGGCGATGGATGATTTGCCGTCAATCGCCTTCAACACCTTGGTCGACAAACGCGACAACGACTGGGTCTTTTGATTGACCTGGGTTACACCCTTCGCAGTTTTGGTAAAGACAGTCTTGGCGTCCATGCGCTTTCCGGATGTTGCTTGAAAATAAAATTCACGAAGACCTGCGGTTAATCAGTCGCTTGAACAATCGAAAACGATTTTCCAAGACAAAAGCCGGCGGAAAAGCAGGATCAGCTCCGTCGTCACAAAGCGACAGCAGTGCACCGCCTATCATGTCTGGCAGCCCCAGAAAATGCAGCCGTAATATTCGCACGAATCGTCACCGATGCCTACTAAAGAATGATGCGCCGGGCAAGCTGCCAATATCACCGAGCGTAACAAAAAGGTGTTGCCGTTGGGGCGATTTTTCGACCGCTGTCAACAGAAATTGTAAACAATCGTTTCTCGTACTGTTAATCGTCCAAGTCAAGCCACCAAGGCAAATATGCGCGCAAATCGCTTTTTTCGACCATTTAATCTTATGCCAGGCCTCGTTTGTTGCGGCGCAGTAATTCTGCTTGCCACCCTACTGCCGGTATCACCGGTATTCGCGGATCCGCCGGCGCGCGTCGGCCGGATCAACTATTTTGAGGGCGATGTGTCATTTTTTGCCGAGCGCAACGAAGGTTGGCGACCGGCGCGGCTGAACTTCCCCGTCACCGGCAAAAATTCCATCTGGACCAATGGACCCGGTCGGGCCGAGGTGCGGATTGGCGCAACGGCGATCAGGATCGATGGCAATACCGTCCTTGACTTTGCCGCCGTTGAAGACCATGCCACGCGACTTTTCCTGCAACGTGGCACCACAAATATTCGTCTGAGATCAGCCGTCATCAGCCCCGATCCTAACGACAACGGTAGTGACACATTTATCGTCGAAACCAATCAAGGTCCGCTATTGTTGCAAACGAATGGCCGCTACCGAATCGACGCAATGCCAGACGGGAACGAAACACGCATATTGGTTTTCGCGGGCGCGGCACGGTTTGACCGTCGCGGGGCGGGGCTTGATATTGACAACGGCAAGGCGCTTAGCATTCGCGTTGAAAACGGCGCCGCGTCCTATGTGTTCAGCAGCGCCAGCGAATCGCCACTTGATCGCTGGGCGGAATCGCGTGATACCGGTTGGGATGACACCCACCAGCGTTACACGCGTGATCGTCAGGTATCGCCACAAATGACCGGCTACGAGGACCTCGACACGTTCGGCAATTGGGTCGACGATCGTGAATATGGCCGTCTTTGGACACCGCGGGTGGTGGTGGCCGGATGGGCACCATACCGTTATGGCTCCTGGGCCTACGTACAGCCCTGGGGTTGGACATGGATTGACGACGCATCGTGGGGCTTCGCGCCTTTTCACTATGGTCGCTGGGTGCAGCGGCATGCGCGCTGGTATTGGTGGCCGGGGGTGTACCGCCACCATCCGGTCTATGCACCGGCACTGGTCGGTTGGCATGGCAACGTTTCCGTCTCAATAGGCGGCGGTCTCATCGGCTGGTTTCCCCTCGCGCCACGCGAACACTACGTGCCGCAATACACCGGCAATGCCACTTACATTCGTAACATCAACAACATCACCAACAACGTCACGATCATCAATCCGCCAGCGCGGTTTGCCAATCATGGTCGCGGAAGTACTGTTGTAGGCAACAACGTGATGGTCAACGGCGAGGCCGTTTGGCGCACGGCGCGCATTGACGCCGGAAGTGGCCGAATGACCAAACCGGCAATTGACGGCGCCGGCTCCACGCTGCCAACGGCGACACTCGTTCCGCCCGGCCCGCCGGTGATCACCCACCCGGTTCGAAACAAGCCGGCCGTGTTGCCGACGCCACAACCGACACCAATTGCCCGTGACCGATCAAACTTGGTGTCGACACCCGAACCAACCACGTCCACCTTCAATAGCATTGGTATTGCCGGACAAACAAATCGCCGTCAAACGGCCATAGCAGGCGAAGCGCTGCACCAGCGTTCCGCTGATTTAAAGCCGGCAGAAACGCCGGCGACCGACGCACACCGGCACGATACAAATGCCGCAACGCCGTTTGTCCGACCTGTCAAACCGCGGCCGGTTGCCGCCCCGCCCCCGCCGGTCGGCATAGCCGGCGGCGCGACAATCCCACCGGGCAATACGCCTGCCACGGCAGGTAACACCAATGCGGGTAGACCACAAAATGAACGCGCGACCGAACAGCGTGTTGATGGTCCGGTACGGTTGAAAGAACAGGGTGAACGCGGAACACGTCGGGAACAGGCGCCGTCTGCATCGACTGACACCAAAGAACAGCGGGCCAAACAACC
>JANOEV010000131.1:0-4100 GCA_031413695.1 Burkholderiales bacterium | reverse complement strand
TGAGCTCTATTGGGCCTTCAACGATATCTCGTTTTGCGATTTTCATTCTCTATTTCTCACTTTCGTTCACGTTAACACTCCAACAAATCAGCGCTCTGTCTTGCAATCGTAGAAGACAACGCCACTCCCATCCCATTGCATCCAAAGGCAACAAGGGTGTGCGGGGAGACGAAGCCAACATACGGTTGTTTTGTCTCTGTAAACGCCATCGTACCGGCCCATCGCACATCAACTTCCACATCCGTATGGTGTGGAAGAATTACCGTTCGGAGCATATCCTCCAACACCGATTGTATACGTTCCGTGGTTTCATGTGATGTTGTTCGCTCACCGTCAAAATCGAGATTCCTACCGCCCCCTAACAATACTCGGTTTCCAATCGCACGGTAGTAGTAGTATCCCTCATCTACATGAAACGACCCTTTTAGCTTTACGTTGTCAAGGGGCTTTGTAACCAACACCTGACCACGCCCGGGCAGTATCTCCGGTAGCGCATCGCCACCTGCTAGCGCAGGGATCAATGCATTGGTGGCAATCACAACTCTGCCGGCATGAAAACGAACATCTTGGAAAGATGTGCGCACTTCGATCTCTACATCACTATCACTGTCTCTCACTGATAACACCTCTGCACCTGTCCTTATGTGTACACCCAACGTGGAGGCCATTTCCCACAAGCCGGCGATCAGCATTCCCGAATGCAGTGTACCCTCAAACGGCGTATGGATCAGAGTGTGAATACTATCGGACATGCCATATGCGCCAATCAGATCTTTTCTCTCCGTAAAGGCGTCACGGCCAAACAGTGGTGCGAGAAGGTGGTTCACCTCGTGGATTCGTTGTAACGAAGGATGATCCTCTAGGAACAGCTCGGAACCACCATGTTCGCTGTAGCCAATATCCCGTCCGGTGCAGTTTTCGTGAAGGAGGTGCAGTCCCTCTAGCCTTTGTTGCACCAGATCGAAAGCCGCCTCTCTGCCCATAAGATCAATATCAGAGGCAATCTCGCTCAGCGAGCCAATGCAGGCAAAGCCTGCATTTCGTGTTGACGCGCCCGTTGGCACTACGTTACGCTCCAAAAGCAGAACGCGCCACTCAGGGTGGCGCGTTGCACATTCGATTGCTGTGTTGACGCCGCCTGAATAAAAATCGCCCCCGTCACATGCTTCCTTTACTGAATAAACTGTTTCGCCCCGGCCATTATCGTCACCGCCTGTCGGTGACGAAGGTGCGTGATCTCGACGCCTATCAGCGTCACGCCGGGGCAAACGCATTGGTCTATCGCGAACGCTGGACGACCGAACTGGAAATGGCCGCGGGGGGGACCACGTTCACAACCAAGGGATTCTGTTTTCCCTGCAATCAAGACGTGCAATTTGTCACCGACTTTATGTACAGCTCTGCCGTGGTCAACGGCAAACCCGTTCCCAATTGGCGTGAACGTGTGTTGTGCCCTGAATGCCAAATGAATAACCGGACACGGGCGTCCATCCAGATTCTGGAAGACGTGCTCAATACAAAGAAGACGGCAAAGATTTATCTCGCCGAACAGGTCACGCCGCTATACGCTGCGCTGAAAAATCGGTTTGCAAACCTGACCGGCAGCGAGTATCTCGGCGACAAGATTGCACCGGGCGCCCATGACGCGCGCGGCGTTCGTAACGAAAGCATTACCAAACTCACGTTTGCCGACAATACGTTTGATGTCATTCTCAATTTTGACGTTTTGGAGCATGTGCCGGATGTGACGTCGGGACTGCGTGAAATTTATCGCACCCTGGCACCAAACGGCACGCTGCTGCTTTCTGTGCCATTTTTGCCGGGTGAGCAGTCGACACAAATCCGCGCGCGACTGACTGCCGGTGGGGAGATTGAGCACTTGATGCCACCCCAGTACCATGGCGACCCGATTGCCGATGCCGGCTGTCTGTGTTTCCAGGATTTCGGCTGGGATTTACTTGATCAAATGCGCGCGATCGGTTTTGTCAACGTCAACATGTTGCTTTATTGGTCGGCGGAACTGGGGTATTACGGCGTTGAGCAGATGATGATTGTTGGTCAAAAACCCGCCTGATGCGCGGCATGAACCGTCACGGCAGGTTATCGTTTGCCGCCATTGCCATAAAGGTCACGCTGAAGAATCGGAATCAGCGCATCGGTCAGTTGCGACTGACCAAGACTGTTCTGATGATATAGATCCCAAAATACCGAACACTCGCCCGCATCGGCATGATCAAAAAAGCGGGTGAAGTCGTGCAAAACAATCGTTCCGTCCGCGACCAGCGGCGCCATCAGTTCCAAAACGTACTCCTCGGTTCCCATTGGCGCAATTTTCTCCCGCCATAATCGCGGGACCGGCATCAGCA
Source organism: Burkholderiales bacterium (assembly GCA_031413695.1). Classification (GTDB taxonomy): domain Bacteria; phylum Pseudomonadota; class Gammaproteobacteria; order Burkholderiales; family Usitatibacteraceae; genus UKL13-2. Next base: position 1,734 of record JANOEV010000131.1, on the reverse strand, counting down.
CCACCAGCACCGGCTTCTTGACCGGCAGCGCACGGATTTCCTGCCGGCGCGTATCGATGACCCCCTGAAGATGTGGAACCTTGCCCGGCTCGCGCCACGCACGCCAGTCCAACTGGCGATTGGCGTTCGGCAATTGTGACTGGCACTGGTTGACAATGGTGCGTGCGGCAGCATCCTTGACAGCCGCGTCGGCACACGCTGCAACGGTCTGCATTGGAACACCGCATGCATCGGTTGCCACCTTTACCGCAAACGTCAACGGTGCCGCCCCCTGATTCGCATAAATCACTTTTTCCTTGACGCGCCGAACCGGTTCGCGCAGCAGGTTTTGGATATCCTCGCGATATTGAAACAGCGCCGAATAAACGCCGTAGGTGGCCATATCCTTTTTGTCGAAGGCAACAGACCTGTCAAAGCGCGCGGCATCCCAGCCCGGCACCAGTGGTGCTGCAATTGCCAATTCATAGGCGCCGTTGCCGACATAGGCGAAGTTGGTGACGTTGGTGGCAACTAGTGCACCTTTCAGCTTGGTATCACGGGCGGCAATCCACTGCGCGGCGGTATTGGTCGACAACCAGTGCATGCCGGCCAATGCAAGATTTGCATGCTGAAAACCAGCCGCCTTTGCCGCATCGGCAACACGCTGATGGTCGATGCCATAAACCGCACGGGAGTCGCCGAGCGTGATGAAATCGATTTTGTCCGCCCCGAGTGCATTGACCGCTTTTTTGAGTCGCACCGCCTGCCCTGCATTGCTCTCCGGCTTGACCACCAGCTCCCACGCGCCAAATCGAAACAACAGCTCGAGCGCCGCCAGCATCACGACAACCGCGAGTGCACGGGGCAACAGCTTTTGCATCAATTCGAGAAACGTCATTTCAGAGGTCTCAAAATTGGAAATAAATGAATGGCACTGTTTTAGCCGGGGTGAACCAGACCAGCAACAGCAGCATTGCCGACACAAAACCACCGAACACCAGGGCATTGGCAGCCCCAAGCCGCTGTTTCAGATCGGTGCGTGCCATCAAATAGTGCAACATGCCCAGCGCGGCGATACCGAAGCCGAGGAACGCATGCCGATCCCATACCGGCGCGGTTGAAACAATTCCGGCAATTTTTCCGATGATCAGCCAGCTCGTCGGAAAGTCGGCGGCGCGAAAAAATATCCAGGCAAAACAGACAAAATGAAAAATCACCAGCGCACGCAGCAATACAAATGCCGGACGTTTGCTTTGCCACCAAACGGTGTTTGACAGCCACAGCCGCTCGATTGCCAGGTAAAGTCCATGCAGACCGCCCCACACCACAAAATTCCAGCTGGCACCGTGCCACAGACCACCCAGCAGCATCGTGATCATCAGGTTGGCCATGGTTCGCGAAAGCCCGTAACGATTGCCGCCGAGCGAGATGTAAAGATAATCCCGCAGCCAGCGTGATAGCGTCATATGCCAGCGTCGCCAGAATTCCTGAAAGGACGATGCGACATATGGGTAGTCGAAATTCTTCGGGAACTTGAAGCCAAACAACAGTGCCAGACCAATGGCAATATCGGTGTAGCCGGAAAAATCAAAATATATCTGGAAGGCAAAGGCGTAAACCGCCAGCAATGCATCCCACGCACCGGCCGACTGCGGGCTCGAAAAAACGGCATCAACCGCAACCGCCAGATTGTCCGCCAGCACCACCTTCTTGACGTAGCCGGCGGCAATCAGCACCAGCCCGTATTGCAGGTCG
>JANOEV010000130.1:0-12120 GCA_031413695.1 Burkholderiales bacterium | reverse complement strand
TATTAGCGGCGGATGGTTATAATTGCAGCCTTCTTTGGTGGTTGTAGCTCAGCGGTAGAGTCCTGGATTGTGATTCCAGTTGTCGTGGGTTCGAACCCCATCAGCCACCCCAAAATTCAAAAGCCACCCACCGGGTGGCTTTTGAATTTTGGAACGGTTGTTGGAGGTGAGAACCCACCTAGGGTTCGACCAGCAAGTCCGGGGGACTTGCGCAGAGTGAGGCAAGGGTTTCGATGCGCAAACAGTTTTGCGCATCGCTTGCCAAACCGGCAGGATTCCGGCCTGCCGACGGGTATCACGACGGGCCGCAGGCCGAATGGCGCGGGATATAACCGCGCCATGAGCAGCCCCATCAGCCGCGTTCGGTGACACTCTTTTCGTCGGCAAACGCGTGAAGAGCAACGAAAGGAGCCGGTTTCCAGCCCTTGGCCCGGTGCTCGGCAATCACCGTTGTAAAAATGCCGCCACGCACCCAAAACTTCGCCGTCAGCCTAGCAAAACGTGGTGATGTCACGGCGACAATATCGTCCAGGATTTCATTGGTGACCGCCTCGTGAAACTTGCCCTCGTCGCGAAACGACCAGATATACAACTTCAGACTTTTTAATTCGACGCAGCGTTTGTCGGGGATGTAATCCAGATAGAGCGTCGCAAAGTCAGGCTGTCCCGTTTTTGGACACAGGCAGGTGAATTCCGGGATCTGCATGTGAATCACAAAATCACGCTTCGGCGCTGGGTTGGGGAAAACCTCGAGACTTTTGGCCGCCCGCACAGTTGGTTTGTCGCCAAGTTTGGTGAGTTTACCGTGCAAGCCAGGCGCGTTGGCGGCGGTTGCCGCCGCTTCTTTAGAAACCAACAACTTACCGCGCTTTATTGAAGTGGATTCTTTTTTGGGCTGTTTCGGCATGGGAATCGGGGGGTCGTTACGTTAGAATCTTGAATTGTACGGGAAGCTCGCCCGCCGCTGCGTAATGCATCGGCGGGCTTGTTATATAAAAGAGACATATGTTGGCGATTCGTCGCCTTGTGTTGCCTTGTATCGACAAGGCGCCGGCGACTGCTGCAAGTGTCAGAGAAAAAAGCAGAGGATGGGTTGTGCGCCTTACACAGATCAAGTTAGCCGGATTCAAAAGTTTTGTCGACCCCACCACCATTGCCGTTCCCGGTCAGCTTGTCGGTGTTGTCGGTCCCAATGGCTGCGGAAAATCGAATGTGATCGACGCCGTCCGCTGGGTGCTGGGTGAGTCCTCGGCAAAAAACCTGCGCGGCGAAAAAATGGAAGACGTTATTTTCAACGGCTCGACGTTGCGCAAGCCGTCTGCGCGCGCGAGTGTTGAATTGGTGTTTGACAACTCGCTCGGCCGCATCGGCGGCCAATGGGGGCAATACGCCGAGTTGAGCGTCAAGCGCGTGTTATCGCGCGATGGCAATTCGGACTATTACATCAATAGTCAGCACGTTCGCCGTCGCGACATTACCGACGTGTTTCTCGGCACCGGCCTTGGCCCGCGCGCTTATGCCATCATCGAACAGGGCATGATATCGAGGGTCATTACCTCCAAGCCGGAAGAGTTGCGTATTTTTCTGGAAGAAGTTGCGGGCGTATCAAAGTACCGCGAGCGCCGCAAGGAAACCGAGGCGCGTCTCGAAGATTCCAAAGAAAACCTGAATCGGGTCGACGATATTCTGGGTGAGCTGACCAAAAACGTCGAAAAGCTCACCGAGCAGGCCGCGGTCGCAGCCAAGTATCAGGAATGGCATACCGAGCTAAAGCTGAACGAGAATCTTTGGGCGTACACCAAGCAGCGAGAAGTGCGCGCCGCCAAGGAGCGCTACGCCAATGAGATCATCAAGACCGAAACCGGGTTTGAAGGGGAAACGGCGCGGTTGCGCGAGGTCGAAGCCGCACTCGACAAACTGCGTCAGGAACACTATGCAGAGACGGATCAGTTAACCAACGCGCAGGCGGCAATGTTTGAAGCCAATACTGCGGTGGTGCAACTTGAGCAGGAGATCAACTACCTTGGCGAAAACCGCCGGAGGTTGGGTGCGCAAGTTGAGGCGCTGGCGCAACAGGCGCAAGAAATTGAAGCCAATCGCGACGCATCAACCGCCGAGCTTGATCGTTGGCATCGTGAGTTGGCGAGCGGTATTGACCGGGTTGGCGAGGCGCGCGAGCGTGCCGAGGCGTTGCGTGAGGAAGTCCCGCAATTTGAAGAAAAGGTCCGCGAGGCGATTGCCGCCGTCAAAGTCTCGGACAATGAAGTTCGTGCGGCTGAAAGTGACCAGGCGCTGAACGAATCGCGCGAAGCCAACGCCTTGAAGATCTTGTCGCAGCTGGAACAACGAAAAAGCCGCCTGACCATGGAAAACATGGCGCTGGTGGTGCCGGAGAACGGTGAGATGGAGCGGGTCGAGGCGGAGCGTGCCGAAGCGCAGGAAGCGTTGATGCAAGTTGATGCACAGCTGACCGATGCCGAGCGGCGGGCAGGCGAATTTGAACTCAAACGGCGCGCGTCGGTGGACGAAATTGGCAATGCAACGCGCGAACTGGCGCGTATTGAGGCGGCATTGCTCGCCCTGCAGAATCAGCAGGCACGGATGGACAACAATAATCGCCTGGCGATGTGGCTGGCCAAATACGGTCTCGACAATGCGCCACGCCTTTGGCAATCGATCAAGATCAAGGCCGGCTGGGAAGACGCGCTTGAGTCTGCACTCGGCATGCGTCTGAACGCCATGAAAGTCACCGATGCAAACGTGATCGACCGCATTGCAAGTGATGCGCCGCCTGGAAGTGTGTCGTTGTACCTCGAAAATGGCAACAACAAGGTGCCGGACATCAATGGTTTGGTGCGGCTTTCAACAATGGTCACTTCCGACGCAGCGGGTGTGTTGCCGTTTGTCCACGAATGCCTCGCCAATATTTTTGTGTTGGAAAATGAAGCCGACGCACGTGCCAAGATGGCGGCGTTGCCGTTCGGTGCGATTCTGGTGACGGCCAATGGCCACCTTTATTCGCAACACGGCGTGACCTTCCACGGTCCGCAATCAGAATTGCACGGCGTGTTGCAGCGCCAGCGTGAAATCGAATCATTAAAGGCGGACCTGCCGGCAAAGATCGAAGCGCGTCACGCGATCGAAGCCAGCCAAAAAGAAATCGAACTGGGGTTGAGCGATACACAGGAATCGTTGCGGCAACTGCGATTGCAGCAGCAGGAGACAAAAAACCGCGAACACACCCTGCAAATGGAAGCGTTAAAACTTTCGCAGGCGATTGCGCAGGCGGAGGGGCGGCGCGGTGCCATTCGTGAAGAAACAACCATTATTGACAGCGAGATCGAACAGGAGCGCGGCGAAATGGCCGCAGCACAGGCTGCGCTGGAAGAGGGTGGCAACAAAATCTCGGAGATCACCGACCGATTGATGGCGCTTGAAGACAAGCAACGCGAAGCCGAGCGGGCGCTGGCGGATGCGCGTGAACGTGTGAATGCAGCCGAGCGCGGCGCGCAAGAAGCCAACTATTTCGAACGCTCGTGTCACGACAAAATAAAATCACTCACCGACATGGTCGGTCAACTCGCCAACCGATGGGATGCGGTGACGTCAAGCCGGGCATCGCTGGTGGCCGAACTTGATGGATTGCAGGAAGGCAATATTCGCGAACGGTTGCAACAGGCGCTTAATCTGCGCCTCGACAAGGAAAAATTACTCGCGGCGGCACGCGACGCGATGGATTCGGCGTCGGGCAAATTGCGCGAGCTCGACGACCAGCGGCATGCCATCGAACAAAGTCTGCAACCGCTGCGCGACAAGATGACCGAGCTGCGGATGAAAGAGCAGGAGGCGCGCATCAACGAGGAAACGTTTGCGCAACAGTTGCTCGACAACGGCGGCAACCTCGAGGAACTCGCCGAGACGGTCGAAAAGAAGACCCGGTCAACCGCATACCAAGCTGAGATCAACCGCTTGAATCAGGACATTGCCGCGCTCGGCGCGGTAAATATGGCGGCGCTACAAGAGCTTGAGCAGGCGAGTGTGCGCAAGGAGTTTCTGGACGCACAGTCGGCCGATTTGAAAGAAGCGGTCGAGACACTCGAGTCGGCGATCAAACGTATCGACCGTGAAACCCGCGACATGTTGCAGGCGACGTTTGATATCGTGAACAAGAATTTTATGGAATTGTTTCCGTCGTTGTTCGGCGGTGGCAACGCGTACCTGAGGCTGACCGGCGAAGAAATTCTCGATGCCGGTGTGCAGGTATTCGCCCAGCCGCCCGGCAAGAAAAACACGTCGATTCAGTTGTTATCCGGCGGTGAAAAGGCGCTCACAGCGCTGTCGCTGGTGTTCTCATTGTTCCGTTTGAATCCGGCACCGTTTTGTCTTTTGGATGAGGTTGATGCACCGCTTGATGACTCCAATACCGATCGTTTTTGCGAACTGGTCAAAAAGATGTCGGCCTCGACACAATTCTTGTTTATCACCCACAACAAGGTGACGATGGAAATGGGTGAGCAACTGGTCGGCGTCACCATGAACGAACCGGGGTGCTCACGGATTGTCGAGGTTGATATCGAAGCGGCAAAGAAATTTGCCGCCGCCCCGCAGGCGGTTGCGGCATAGCCGCGCGCAGGGCAAATTTCCGGTTAAAGTCAAGCCGTATTGATTGGTGACCGGGCTGACTCGCAATTGGTTTCAGGTGATCGCTGGTATTGGTCGTCGGCAAACTAGAATTGAAAAGGCAATGTAGATGAGGCGTTTGGGGCAAAAATGGCTGAAAAAGCCCGCCGAATATCGCGTTTTATCGCTGACATTGCGTCCAGCCTGCCCGTCGTTTTTGCTGGCCCATGGGGTGAAGGCACACAATGATCTCTGACTTCCAGTTTGTGCTGATCGGCATCATCGCCGCGATTATTGTCGGCGTCATTGTCTATAACCGTTGGCAGGAGGCCAAATACAAGCGCCACGCCGAGCGCGCCTTTGCCAAGAGCGGCCGCGACGGTGACGACGCACTCTTCGCCGATAGCGTCGACAAGCCGGCGGCGTTTGGCCGACGCGTCGAACCGTCATTTGGCCGGCTGGGCGACGCGGCAGAGGCGGACGCGTTGGATGAATTGACCGCGCCCATCGGCGGCGGTGACGGCGCGGCCGATGTCGCCAGCGCAGAATTCATCGGCGGTGCAGGCGGTGTCGGCAACGAAATGGCGCCGGCCATTAATCCCGAGATCGACACGGTTGCCATGATTCTCGCCGACGCGCCGCTTGATGCGGACCGTTATGCGCCAATGATTGCGCAGTCACAAAAGATCGCCAAAAATATTTTATGGGAAGGGCTGGTTGGTGGTTTATGGCAGCCGGTCGATCCCACCCTGGACGAAAAGTACCGTGAGCTGCGCGCCGGTTTGCAGTTGGCAGACCGCGGCGGCGCCGTCGACCCGGTAACACTGCAAAATTTTGACGAGGCAATGACAAATTTTGCCGCCGGTATTAATGCCGTTTCGCAACGGGAAGAAGTGAATGATGCCGCCCGTCGGGCGCAAATGATCGACGCATTTTGTGCCGAGTCCGACGTTGAAATTGCCGTGAACATTATTGGCAAGAGCGGGGTCACCTTTGCGGCAACCAAGGTACGCGGGCTGGCGGAGGCACAGGGCCTCGAGGCGCTTGCCACTGGCGAATTCGCCAAAAAAGATGATTACGGTCGGTTGCTGTTTGTGCTGCGCAACGGCAACCCGCACGAGTCGCCGAGCATCCGTACCGATCAGCCGTACCTGACACAATTGACGTTTGCGTTGGACGTGCCACGCACACCGCAGGCCGGCCGGGTATTCGAGCGCATGTTTGCACTTGCGCTGCAATTTGCCGATGTACTGCACGGTGAAGTCGTTGACGACAACAAAAAGGTGCTGACTGCGCACGGCCGGAAACTCATCGCCGAGACGATTCACGGGATTACCGGTGAGATGCAGCAAAAGGGCATTGCGCCGGGGTCGTCGATCGCGATCAGGCTGTATTCATAGATCATGTCTTCGGCCGCACCGGTGCCAGCCGCCGTAAAGGCGCGCATTGACGTTCTAAAACGCGAGATCGAAGAGCACCTGTACCGCTATCACGTGCTCGATGCGCCGAGTATTTCAGATGCGCAATACGATTTTCTGTTCAACGAGTTGCTCGAGCTTGAACAGGCCCGTCCCGAATTGGCCACCGCCGATTCGCCAACGCAGCGGGTGGGTGCCGCACCGCTTGACCAATTTAACGAAGTCACCCATCGGGTACCGATGTTGTCACTCGGCAATGCATTTTCTGAAGAAGATGTTGCCGCGTTTGACAAGCGCTGCCGTGACACCCTGGGCGTTGACGACATCGAATATGCCTGCGAGCCAAAATTTGACGGACTCGCGATTTCACTTACCTATGTTGACGGAAAATTTGTCCGGGGTGCCACGCGCGGCGACGGTGCGGTCGGCGAGGATGTCACGCAGAACCTGAAGACCATCCGCTCGATTCCGCTCAACCTCGACAACGCGCCGGCGCTGTTGGAGGTTCGCGGCGAAGTGGTCATGCAGAAAAAAGACTTTGAACGGCTCAATGCCAGACAGGCCGCCAATGGCGAAAAGACGTTTGTCAATCCGCGCAATGCAGCGGCAGGCTCGCTGCGTCAGCTGGATTCGAAGTTGACGGCAAAGCGGCCCTTGTCATTTTTTGCCTACGGGGTTGGGGCCATCGAGGGCGCTGTTGAGGGAGCAGGCGGCGTCGCCAAGGCGGTAACCCACAGCGCAACAATGGATGCGCTGGGGCGGCTGCGATTCCTGGTTGCGCGTGAACGCGCGGTGGTTCGCGGTGCGGTCGGCGCGCTGCAATACTTCCAACAGATTGGCGGCAAACGCGTGTCATTGCCATTTGACATTGACGGCGTGGTGTACAAAGTCAACGGCTACGCGCAACAAGATCAGCTGGGGTTTGTGTCACGCGCGCCACGCTTTGCCATTGCCCACAAGTTTCCGGCGGAAGAAGCGATCACCGTTTTGCTCGGCATCGATGTACAGGTCGGGCGCACCGGCGCGATCACGCCGGTTGCGCGATTGCAACCGGTGTTTGTCGGTGGCACCACGGTGTCGAACGCGACGCTGCATAACGAAGATGAAATCCGCCGCAAGGGTTTGATGATCGGTGATACCGTGCTGGTGCGTCGCGCCGGTGACGTGATACCCGAGGTGGCATCGGTCATTCTTGCCAGGCGTACGGTGGATGCACGCGAATTTGTCATGCCGACGAATTGTCCCGAGTGTGGGTCGGCCATTGTCAAACTCGAGGGTGAGGCGATCGCGCGCTGCTCGGGTGGCTTGTTTTGCCCGGCACAACGCAGGCAGGCGGTGCTGCATTTTGCCCAACGCCGGGCGATGAATATTGAGGGGTTGGGTGAAAAGCTGGCCGACCAGATTGTCGAGGCGAATCTGGTGCGGACACCCGCTGACCTGTACCGCCTCGGCTTGAATGCACTGGCCGGTCTTGAACGCATGGCCGAAAAGTCGGCACAGAATCTGCTGGAAGGCATCGAGGCGTCGAAGCAGACCACCCTCGCACGTTTTCTGTTTGCGCTGGGCATCCGGCACGTCGGTGAAGCCACCGCCAAAGACCTGGCCAAGTCGTTTGGCAGGCTTGATCGCATCATGGATGCGCCGCTCGAGACGCTGCAGAACGTCAATGACGTCGGACCGGTGGTGGCACAATCGGTGCGCAAGTTTTTTGATGAGCCGCACAATCGCGAGGTGGTCGAGCAGTTGCGCGCGTGCGGACTGACATGGGCCGAACACGAAGGGATCGCCAACCACGTTGCCAGCGGGCCGTTTGCCGGCAAAACAGTGGTCTTGACGGGGACGCTGCAATCGATGTCACGCGACGTGGCCCGTGAAAAACTCGAGGCGCGCGGGGCAAAAGTTGCCGGTAGCGTGTCAAAGAAAACGGATTTTGTTGTTGCCGGCGCCGAGGCCGGTAGTAAACTGGACAAGGCTGCCGAACTGGCTGTGCGCGTGCTGGACGAATCAACCTTTATTGGCATGCTGGATTAACCGGACCATTTGTTTGTGGCTTTTTCTGCCGGGTCGCAACAGACAACTTCAATGAAAATGAAAAAGATAACCAAAGCGGTCTTTCCGGTTGCCGGGCTCGGCACCCGTTTTTTGCCTGCGACCAAAGCCAGCCCCAAGGAAATGCTGCCGATTGTGGACAAGCCGCTGATCCAGTATGCGGTCGAGGAGGCCGCTGCAGCCGGCATTACCGAGATGATATTTGTCACAGGACGCGGAAAGCGCACCATCGAAGATCACTTCGACAAGGCTTACGAACTTGAGGCGGAGTTGGCGCTCAAGGGCAAGCTGAAGCTGTTGCAAGAAGTGCGCAATCTGCTGCCACCAAATATCCAGTATGTGTATGTCCGCCAACCAGAGGCGATGGGGCTTGGCCACGCCGTGTTGTGCGCCAAACACCTGGTCGGCGACGAACCGTTCGCGGTGATTCTCGCCGACGATTTGATTGACGCAAAAACACCGGTCATGCGGCAAATGGTCGCGCAATACGAAGCCCATCAGGCGTCGGTAATAGGTTGTGTCGAGGTGCCGAAGAGCGAGGTTTCGTCATACGGTATCGTCGCATCCAAGCCGGTCTCGAAAAAAGGCGGCGAACGTGTATCACGTATGTCGGCGATTGTCGAAAAGCCAAAACCGGAAAATGCACCGTCAACCCTGAGTGTGGTCGGACGCTATATCTTGTCGCCGGCTATTTTCCGTGAGCTCGAAAAAATTCAGCAGGGTGTCGGCAAGGAAATCCAGCTGACCGATGGTATCGCCGCGCTGTTGAAAAAAGAAAAGGTATTCGCCTACGCGTTCGACGGGACACGTTATGATTGTGGATCAAAAATCGGTTATCTGCAGGCGACCGTTGCCTTTGGCATGAAACATCCCGAGGTCGGCGAGCTGTTCAAAAAACATTTGAAATCCGTCAAGTTGACAACGTAACACTGGTTCGATGCACCAGTTTTGCGACATCGAACACATCGTATTTCCTGAAAAACGTATTCAATCCGGATCCGACACCGACCATGACCCTTGATGAAGCCAACGCTATTTATGCCAACTCCGACCTGTTGTTCAACCGGGACGAAGTCGATGCGGCAACGGCACGTGTTGCGGTCGGGATCAATCGTGATTACGCCGATAAGTATCCGTTGATATTGTCGGTGATGGGTGGCGCGGTTGTATTCACCGGCCAGTTGCTGCCGCAACTCAGCATTGCCTGCGACTTTGATATTGTTCAGGCGTCGCGTTACGGCAACGCCAAGGTGGGTGCGGAACTGACCTGGCGTGTCGCACCCCGCGACAATATTGCCGGCCGCCATGTGTTGATTCTGGATGACATCCTCGATGAAGGCATCACGCTTGCCGCGATCGTGGATTTGGTCAAACGCACCGGCGCCTTGAGCGTCGCGTGTGCGGTATTTTGCGTGAAGGATTACGGCGAGGCAATCAACGCAAAGAAGCCACTGAAGGCGGAATATGTCGGTCTGTCGGTGCCAAACCGGTTTGTGTTTGGTTACGGTATGGATGTATCGGGTGCGTGGCGCAATATTGGTGAAATCCGCGCCATCATCGGCAAGTAGATCAAACGACTGTCATTTTTCAAACACCCCGATTGGCGGCGTGTTTGAGGCAGAAAAGGCCTGAGATGGCCGTCCTTGTTGAATCTTATCCTGGGGTATGACTTGTTAGCAATTATCGGTGGCACGGGCCTGACCAATTTGCCCAACCTTGAAATCACGAAAAAGGAAATCGTGCGCACGCCTTATGGCGACCCATCGGGGCACTTGACCTATGGACATATCGGCGACGCGGTGGTGGTTTTTTTGGCGCGGCACGGCTATGGCCATACCCTGCCACCGCACGAAGTGAACTACCGGGCTAATATCTGGGCGCTGAAATCCGTCGGTGTCACGCGGGTGATGGCGGTCAATGCGGTTGGCGGTGTTTCAGCTGATATGGGCCCCGGCGTGTTGTGTGTGCCTGATCAGGTGATTGATTACAGTTACGGTCGCAAACACACATTTTTTGAAAGTGAAGCGCCGGTGATTCATATCGATTTCACCGAGCCGTTTTGCAATCGTGCGCGGCTGTTATTGGTTGCGGCGGCCAAGGCGGCGGCAATTGACCTTGTTGTCGGTGGCACGCTGGGCGTTACCCAGGGCCCGCGGCTCGAAACGCGCGCCGAGGTAAGCCGGTTGGCAAAAGACGGCTGTAGCATGGTTGGCATGACCACAATGCCGGAAGCAGCACTCGCGAGGGAGCAGGAACTCTCCTACGCAACGCTGGCGCTGTCGATGAATCACGCGGCGGGTCTGGGGTCGTCGGCACACGGCATCAAACTCAAAGACGCCGACGCGGTTTTGCATGTCGGCATGGAAAAGGTGAAATCCATTCTCGCCCACGCCGTGGCCATGCATTCGGCAATGCCCGCCGAAGTGCGCGGCTGGAACTAACAACATGGCCATCCGACCAATTCTTAAAATGGGGACGCCGACACTGATGCAGCCCTCGTTGCCGTGGCCATCGGAGAAATTTGATTCACCCGGATTGAACAGCCTGCTGACGGACATGCGCGATAGTATGATTGCAGCAAATGGTGCCGGGTTGGCGGCACCGCAAATCGGCGAAAATGTCAGGGTGGTGATTTTTGAAGTCAACGAAAACCCGCGCTATCCGGGCGTTGTGGTGCCTTATACAGTGTTGATCAATCCGGCGATCATCCCCCTGTCGGATCAAATCGAAGAGGGTTGGGAGGGCTGCCTGTCGGTACCGGGAATGCGCGGACTGGTGCCGCGCGCGAGCAGGATTCGATATACCGGGCACGACATGAAGGGCAACCTGATTGATCGTACGGTGGATGGCTTTCACGCGCGCGTCGTGCAGCATGAATGTGACCATCTTGATGGCGTGTTGTATCCGATGCGCATGAACGATATGTCCAAATTTGGTTTCACTGAAATATTATTCCCCGATCTGGCACCTTACGACGACGACTGAAGGAGAAACATGAGCGAACCTGACGACACAAATCCTTATTCTGCCGGTGGCGCGGGCGTGCCGCCGCCGATCCCCGAACGCGATCTTTCATCTGAAAAAAACACGCTGCACATTCTTTATGTGCTCCACGGCCTCGCGCCGTTCACGTTGTGGACGCTTGCGATTGTTGCGATGGTTGTCGGCGCCATCAAGCGCGACGACGTGCGCGGTACCTGGCTTGATACACACTACAGCTGGCTTTCCCGCACCTTCTGGTTTGGCTTGCTGTGGTGGCTGGTGGCGTGGGGCGTATTTTGGGTGCTGGGCCTGCTCACGCTCGGGATTGGCATGATTGTGCTGTGGATATTTCCGCTGGGTGTGTTTGTCTGGTATCTTTATCGCGTGGTGTTCGGCTGGCTGCGGCTCAATGACAACAAGTCGATCGGCAATTAACGTACGGCGCTGACCAGCTTTGCCTTCAACGCGTTTACAAACGCGGCCTCGGCGAGGTTATTGTTCTCGATCACAAAAATGTCCTCGGCGCGGTTGCCCAGTGTGGTGATGCGCGCATCGTGAATGCCGACACCCGATTCGTGCAGCGTGCGTGCCAGTGAGGACAACAGGCCGGGCCGATCGGCGCAAGTCACGCTCAGCTCAAAAAAATCCGCGTCCGGGGTCGAGCGGGCGCGACGCAGCGAAATTTCGGGCACAAGCGGAAAGTGCTTTGCCTGTCTGGCCATGCGCGCGGTGTGCAGGTCGGGCAGCTTGGCGCTGGCAATGGCAAGGCTGAGCTCGCGTTCAACCCGTGCAAGAATATCGCCGCTGCTTCGGTGGTTTCGTGATTTTGGCACCACCAAAAAGGTGTCGAGTGCATAGCCGTTTCGCGTTGTATAAATGCGCGCTGAAACGATATCGAGCTGCATGCGGTCAAAGGTGCCGGTCATTCTGGCAAACAGGCCGGAACGGTCGCCCGCCATGATCAGAACCTCGAACAAATCGCCGGATTCATCGCTGCGAACGTTTTTTTCAGCCTGAACTTCCCGAACATAAACGCGCGGCCCCCTGGGGG
>JANOEV010000129.1:0-5843 GCA_031413695.1 Burkholderiales bacterium | reverse complement strand
CGTTGGTTGCCGCCGGTGTCGATGTGATCGAGTTGGGCGTGCCGTTTTCAGACCCGATGGCGGATGGCCCGGTGATTCAGCGGGCGTCGGAGCGCGCACTCAAAAATAAAGTCGGCATGAGGGATGTGCTTGCGTGTGTTGCCGCGTTCCGGCAGACCAATCAAACGACACCGGTGGTGCTGATGGGCTATGCCAATCCGATCGAGGCGATGGGGCTGGATCGATTTGCCGGCGAAGCCAAAGCCGCCGGTGTTGACGGGGTGTTGGTGGTTGACTACCCGCCGGAAGAAAGTGCGGCGCTGTTGAAGGTAATGGACGCCAGTGGTTTGGACACCATTTATTTGTTGAGCCCGACCTCGACCACCGAGCGCATTAAAATGGTTGCCGATTGCGCGCGCGGTTATGTGTACTATGTCTCGCTGAAGGGTGTGACCGGTGCCGGCAATATTGACGTCGCGGCGGTCGCCGATAAAATTGCTGAAATAAAAACGCTGATCAAGATCCCGGTGGGGGTTGGTTTTGGTGTCCGCGATGGTGAGACTGCGCGGCAGATCGCCGAATTCGCCGATGCGGTTGTGATCGGTTCACGTATCGTGCAGGAAATTGAACGCTCGGGCACCGACAGCATGCTGGCAAATGTTCAACAACTCGTTGCAGGCTTTCGTGCTGCAATGGACGGAGGGAAGTAGCCATGTCATGGTTCCGTAAATTACTGCCGCCAAAAATAAAGTCGAACACCACGACCCTGAAAAAAGCTGTTCCCGAAGGCCTTTGGAGCAAGTGTCCATCGTGCCAATCGACGTTATATTTCACCGACCTTGAAAACAATATGCACGTGTGTCCGAAGTGCGGGCACCACAACCGCCTCTCTGCACGGCAGCGGCTCGACATGTTTTTTGACGCCGACGGCCGCGCTGAAATCGGTTCCGAAGTGGTTCCGGTTGATACGCTAAAATTCAAGGACAGTAAAAAATACATCGACCGCCTGGAAGACGCTGAGAAGGCCACTGGTGAGACCGACGCGCTGGTGGTCATGCAGGGCACGGTCAATGGTGTCGAAATGATCGCGGCGTGTTTCGAATTTAATTTCCTCGGCGGCTCGATGGGCTCGGTGGTGGGTGAACGGTTTGCCCGCGCGGTGGAAGCCTGCCACGATGAATCGCTGCCGTTTGTCTGCTTCACTGCCACTGGCGGCGCAAGAATGCAGGAGGGTTTGTTGTCGTTGATGCAAATGGCGAAGACGACCGCCTCGCTGCACCAATTGTCGAAATCCCGGCTGCCGTTTATTTCGGTGTTGACCGACCCGACCATGGGTGGCGTTTCCGCAAGCTTCGCGATGTTGGGTGATGTGGTGATCGCCGAGCCCGGCGCACTAATTGGATTTGCCGGCCCGCGGGTGATCGAACAGACGGTGCGGGAAACACTGCCGGACGGCTTTCAGCGCGCTGAATTTTTGCTCGAAAAGGGCGCCATCGACATGATTGTTGACCGCCGTGAAATGCGCAACCGGATCGCCTCGCTGGTGACGCTGCTGCAACGTGAGCCCGCACCGTCGATTGTGACCGAGGCAGCGTGATTGCAGATCGCGCCGACCGTACCGGTTACCAAACCCCCGGCAAAGGAAGTACGTGCGGCATCAAAAATTGAAACCCTATGTGTGGCGGGTTTCTCCGGGTAAATATGTCTGAAGAATGCCGTATTCTGGCAAGTTTAGTGCCTAACCGTTCGCCGAGCCGTGCATATTCATCCGCCGGTGCGTCGCGCCACCCGCGCGCGTTTTTAATCGCCAACTTGCATCAATGACAATGCCCGGCACAGATACCAATCGAACGCTGGATGACTGGCTGGACCATATCGGCCGCCAGCATTCGGCCGAGATCGTGATGGGGCTCGACCGTGTCCGCACAGTTTGGCAGCGCATGGCAGTCAACGGCCGACCGACGCAGGCGCCGATCAACATTGTGGTCGCCGGCACCAACGGCAAAGGGTCGACCTGCGCAATGCTCGAATCGATGCTGCATATCGCCGGTTACAAGACCGGTTTTTATTCATCGCCGCATTTGATTCGTTACAACGAGCGGGTGCGTATCGCCCAGCACGAAGCGCCTGACGCGCTGCTGGTTGATTCATTCGCCGCGGTTGAAGCGGCGCGCCTTCAAGACCCGGTGGTCCCGTTAACCTATTTCGAATACGCCACGTTGTCGGCATTTTGGTGTTTTGCCGGGCAGGGTGTCGAGGTGGCAATTCTTGAAGTTGGATTGGGCGGCCGCCTCGATGCGGTTAATTTGGTTGATGCCGACGTGTCGATAGTGGTGTCTGTCGATCTGGATCACCAGCAGTACCTCGGCGATACGATTGAACAAATCGGTTTCGAAAAAGCGCACGTTTTTCGCCCCAACCGTCCGGCCATTTTTGGCGACCCAGTGATTCCTGATTCGCTGGTTGCGCACGCAAAGGTCATTGGTGCGCGGCTGCATATTCTCGGCCGCGACTTTTACTATTCGCGGCTGGAAACACAATGGCAATGGCAGGGCACGATCATGGGCAACACCAGCAGCCGGCATTCGTTGCCGGTGCCGGCGTTGCGCGGCATGTACCAACTCAAAAATGCGTCGACGGCGTTGGCGGCATTGGCGGCGTTGTCAGACCGGCTGCCGGTCTCACAAAGCCACGTCAAACGAGGATTGCTCGAGGTTGTCTGGCCGGGCCGTATGCAGGTGTTGCCGGGGCGTCCGACCGTGATCCTCGACGTTGCACATAACCCGCATGCCGCGCGCGCGCTCGAGGACGCACTTGGCGGCATGGGGTTTTACCAAAATACATTTGCCGTGTTTGGTATGCTCAAAGACAAGGATATTGACACCGTTATCGGTATCCTCAAGGGCCGGATTGATCATTGGTTTATCGCCGGGCTGGGTGGTGTGCGCGGTGCAAGTGTTGAGGAGCTCGCCGCAAAGCTTGATCAGCAGGAGCTTGGCGGGCATTATTCGCGGCATGTTTCGATTGCGGCTGCCTATGCAGCGGCACGGGATCTGGCGACGCAGAATGATAGAATTTTGGGGATTGGATCGTTCCATACGGTGGCCGACATGTTAAAGGTATTGGATCGGACCCAACCGTAGCCGGATCGACTGAAGCGACAACGCTTTTTTGGGTATCCTGTGTCAATGATGCGCATCCCAAGTGAAATGAATTAACCGCCATGACAACTGCCAAAAAGCCTGACATTTCCGCCGCCGAACTCGAGCTCAAGCGCCGTGGCCGTCGAAGGCTGATTGGTGCGGCCACCCTCGGCCTGCTTGCCGTGGTGATTTTGCCGATGGTGTTTGATTCCGAGCCGAAGTCCGACGCATTGCATAAAAAAGCCGTCAAACAGGAAATCGCGATTCAAATCCCGCCAAAAGAGGGATTGCCGCCGGTTACCGAGCCGACCATGCCAACACCTCCCGCGGGGTCCGCGACAGCCCCCACGGCGTCAACGGCGACGCTGCCGATGACCAAGCCGCCGGCGGCGGTTGAAGCGGCCAAACCGGCCGCGACCGACGCCAAGCCGACATCGGCGGAATCAAAATCAGACACGGCCACCAAGGCGGCTGCAGTAGAAACAAAAACCAAAACTGAACCAAAGGCCGCGGCGAAACCGGAGCCGGTCAAAGCCGGGTTTGTTGTACAGGTTGGTGCATTCAAGGATGCGGAAAACGCCAAGTCGATAGTCGCGCAAATGAAGGAGGCGAAGCTGCCGGTCTTTACCGATACGATTGCCGTCAAATCCGGCAGCGTCACGCGGGTTCGGGTGGGGCCATACCCGACCAAGGTCAAAGCCGACGGTGCGCTGGCACAGGTCAAGCTGGCCGGCGCAGACGGAAAAATCGTTCCGCTACCATAGCTGCGCGATGAACATCTTTCCCCGCCAACGCCATATTGCCCCGCCGCCCGCCCAATGAACGGGATCGATTACGCCATTATCGTTTTAATGCTGTTATCGATCGGCATCGGTGTCGTTCGTGGCGCCATGCGCGAGGTGATCAATATCATTGCCTGGGTGCTGGCGTTTATTTTGGCGCACGGGTTCGCGGCCGATATTGCGCCATATTTTGCCGAATGGGTCGGCGAGCCGGTGGCGCGTGTGGTGCTTGCGTGGGTTGCAATTTTTGCGGTGGTGCTGATTGTGGGTTCGCTGGTGGCGAGTTTGCTTTCGGAAGTCGTGAGAAAATTGGGCCTCAGTACTCTCGATCGCGGGGTCGGCGCGCTGATCGGCGTCGCACGTGGTTTGTTGGTGTTGTTGGTCGTCACCCTCGCCGTCGGATTCACAAAAATCCCGCAGACACCGCTTTGGAAAAATGCGGCATTAACGCCGTGGCTTGAGTTGGCGGCATTGTATGCACGCAGTGTCATGCCGGAGCAGGTCGCCGCAAAAATTCGTTTTCGTGTTGTGCCGTCTCCAATACCTTCAACCAAACCGTAACACCGGGAAAAACATATGTGCGGCATTGTTGGTATTGTTTCGAAAAGTCCTGTCAACCAGCTGTTGTACGATGGACTCACCGTCCTGCAGCATCGGGGTCAGGATGCCGCCGGGATTGTGACCGCAGACGGCCGCACCTTTCATATGCACAAGGACAAAGGGCTGGTGCGGGATGTGTTTCGCACTCGCGATATGCGCAGCCTGACCGGCAACATGGGGATCGGTCACTGCCGCTATCCCACCGCCGGTTCTGCCGCGAGCGCAGCTGAATCACAGCCGTTTTATGTCAATTCACCGTTTGGTGTCGTGCTCGGGCACAACGGTAATTTGATCAACACCGCCGAACTGCAAAAAGAATTGTTTCAAGACGACCTGCGGCACGTCAACACCAATTCCGATTCTGAAGTCTTGCTGAATGTGCTGGCGCATGAGCTGACCCAATCGGCGCGCGGCGTGCGGCTCGACCCAGAAGCCATCTTCGCGGCGGTGGCCGGTGTGCACCGACGCGCCAAAGGCGCCTACGCCATTGTTGCCATGATTGCCGGCTACGGCATGCTCGCATTCCGTGATCCGCACGGTATCCGTCCGCTGGTGATCGGCAAACGTGAATCGGAAAACGGTGTCGAGTTCATGGTTGCATCCGAGAGCGTCGCCATTGATGCGCTGGGATTCACATTGATGCGCGACGTTGCGCCTGGCGAGGCCATTTTGGTGGACCTGTCGGGTAATTTTTTTGCACGCCAGTGTGCGATCAATCCAAGCTTGAACCCCTGCATTTTTGAATACGTTTATCTGGCGCGTCCCGATTCGGTGATCGATGGAATCTCGGTCTATGAAACCCGATCGCTAATGGGCAAATCACTGGCGGAAAAGATCAAGCGTGAAATGCCGGATATTGAGATTGACGTGGTGATTCCCATCCCCGATACCTCGCGTCCAAGCGCGGTTGAGGTGGCGCAGGTGCTTGGTGTGAAGTACCGCGAGGGATTTATCAAGAACCGCTACATTGGCCGCACCTTCATCATGCCCGGCCAGGACCAGCGCAAAAAATCGGTCCGACAAAAGTTGAACGCCATGGCGGTCGAATTCAAAGGCAAAAATGTGTTGCTGGTGGACGACTCGATTGTGCGCGGCACCACCTCCAAAGAAATTGTGCAAATGGCGCGTGATTGTGGCGCGCTGAAGGTTTATTTCGCCTCGGCCGCGCCGCCGGTGCGGTTCCCCAACGTATACGGCATCGATATGCCGACCCGCGGCGAGTTGATTGCAACCGACCGCGACGCCGCGCAGATCGCCGAGGCGATTGGTGCCGATGCGGTGTTCTATCAGGAACTCGATGATCTGGTGAAAGACATCCGCCAGTGCAATCCCGCGATCA
>JANOEV010000128.1:0-10300 GCA_031413695.1 Burkholderiales bacterium | reverse complement strand
GACAATTTTGCTCGCACAGGCATCAGATGTTCCGCCGCCGCCATTGCCGCCTTTACCGCCTGGCGCATCTGGGAAGCGCGTTGAACATCTCGAGAAGTTGCGCATGCTCGGGCCAAACGATATTGATGTGACCATTTCGTCTGCGTTGTCTGACGCCTTCGCCGGCATCCACGCGATTATGCCGGGCCGCACGGTCAAAAATGCACCGTACAGTGCAGAGGTGATCAATGAGCGCGTGCAGAACCTGCCGGACGGCAACCAAATCGTCAAACGCACCTCCCAGCTTTCGTATCGCGACAGCGCGGGTCGTACCCGCGTCGAATCCCGCGATGCCAATGGCGCAGCGAAATCCATCAGCATTCATGACGCGGTCGAAAAAACACGTTTTGTGCTGAATCCGGCCGCGAAATCAGCCGTCAAAATCGGCACAGATCCAAACTTGCAAAAGCGCGTTGAGGAAATACGTGAAAAGGCGAAGGCGGCAATGAAGGATGGCAGGGCCACGATCATCGAGCGCAGTCCCGGCGAGGAGGTTGTGATTACCCGCGTTGAATCGGCCAATGCAGGCGGTAACAAAGAGTTGAACGAACAGGTAAGAGTGAACGTGATACGTGCATCAGGTGACACTAGGGTCGCGAGGCAGCCGTCTGGTGAAATCCGTATTGACGGCTCATCCATGTCATCCGGGCCGTCGGTTAATGTTTCGTTCGATGGTCGGGATCTGGCGCAACTGGCCCCGCTGTCAACATCGTTTGCCGACCGCGCCTGGTCGTCGAAAGCAACCACACGGGATCTCGGCACCAAGGACTTTGACGGCGTGCGTGCGGAGGGCAAACTCCGTTCGTACACGATCCCCGCGGGTGAGATTGGCAATAAAAATCCCATCACAGTGTCCAATGAAACCTGGACATCGCCGGATCTACAAATGACGGTTTATGCCAAACATAGCGACCCACGTTCCGGAGACACGATCTACCGGCTGGCCAATGTCAAACGCGCCGAGCAGCCGCTCAGTTTGTTTGTCGCGCCGGACGGTTATACGCTCAGCGAAAGCGGTACCTTTTCGTTTAAGTCGAAATAGTCCCTGCCGTTGCGGCCGGTCGGCAGATATTGCCGGTCGGTCCGGTTGACGTCTCACTTTTTTGCGGGCGGCTCGGCGATAATGCCGCATGTCCAAAAAAACTGATCGCATTGCGCTGGCGTTGATGGTGTTTGCCATGACGCCGATTGCCGGCATGGGTCAGGCGGGTCCCGCCGACACGTTACGCGACCTCGACGTACCGTTCATCGTCTCGCCGCCGCTGGTGACACAAACAATGCTTGAGATGGCACGTGTTGCGCCGGGTGATTTTGTTATTGATTTGGGTTCGGGCGATGGTCGCATCGTGGTGCTTGCGGCCAAGAATCATGGCGCACGCGGACTCGGCGTCGAAATCGACCCGGCGCTGGTGGAAACCGCAAGGGCGAACGCAAAAAAAGCCAATGTTGCAGATCGTGCGACGTTTCGTGTCGAGGACCTGTTCACCACCAACCTTTCCGCCGCGACCGTCATCACGATGTATTTGCTGCCGGACGTCAACATTGCGCTGCGACCCAGGTTACTCAAATTGAAACCCGGCACCCGTATTGTTTCCCACGATTGGGACATGGGTGACTGGGGCCACGACGCCGTGCGCGTGGTGGATAACCCGGAAAAGACCGTCGGCCGGGAGAAAACCAGCAAGGTTTTTTTGTGGGTGGTACCGGCAAACGTCAACGGAAAATGGTGCGCCCAACAGGCGCAATCACCAACGCAACGCCCGGTGGTGATCACCTTGGATCTCAGTCAGCAGTACCAGATGATCGACGGATTGCTGACCGCCACTGCATCAGGCAAAGCAAAGCCGCTGTCGATACGGTTTCACTCGACGCTCAATGGCGACCGGTTTGTGATTCCGCATTCTGCCAAGGACGCGCCCGCAAGCGTCGGCAGCGACGCGATCAGACTTGACGGCTCGGCTTACGGTTTGTCAAAAACCCTCACCTTCAGGCGTGATGCCCAATGCGGCCCGGACACCGCCATCGCGTCGCGGTAGGCCGGGGTCAACGGTTCCCGAAAATGACAGATTGAGTGGGCAGTTACGTCAATCCGGCCCGGACAAGCCGTGGGCGTCACGCCGCGCTTCGGCCCTTTTTCGTTTGGATGTTGACTTGAAGATTTGGCCGAGCGTCGCCACCTTTTCACTCCAGGTCAAACCCTCGCTCGACAACGCTTCCATGAAATTGGCGATGCGCCGCGAAATAATGACGGTGTAAAGCGCAAGTGCCGTGGTCGGTACAAACACGGCAATAAAAATCATCGCCTTGGTCAATGTCGATAGATCCGAATGCGAATACAAATTCATCCCAAGGAATCCGGTGACCACCGTACCAACCATTCCGCACGATGACACAACCGTCAGCCGCATGGCGTTGTCGGTCTGGCGGCGTGCGCGATCGGCGTCGAGGTATTCATTGATATCGCGCGCCTCTTCGCGCACTTCGTTGTAGAGCGCATCCGAGCCAAGCTGGTGTGACCAACGCTGGAAAAAATCGCTGGCCTGAACCTGGTTCGAAATCTCGTGGAACCAGTAGCGGTGGTTAAACCGCAAAAACACCTCAAGCGTTTCACGCACATGTTTTTTAAACTGCTTGACCGACTCATAGTCGCGCACATTCAGACGCTCCACCGCGCGCGAAAAACGGTTTGACAGTGACAACAGCGCGGCTTTGTTGAAATTGGAAATCAGGCCGATCTGGTAAAACTGGTGGCGGAACTGCCGCAACAGGATGCCGCTCTGCGTTTTTTTTGTGATCATGGCAAACCCGACGCCGCAGAAAAAATAGCGCGTCGACATCTGGTCGTCAGTTTCACCCGGCCCCCAATAGCGGTCGTAGCAATACTCCGATTCAAAATTGCTGAGGAACTGCGCCGCATACGGCAACGTATCGGACTCGCCCCATTTGGCGGCGAAGCCGATCCGTACCATATCGCCGCGGGTCAAAACAGCCGGGTCGTCAAACGACAAATAGGACATGATCGGAATGCGCTTGTTTTCGATCTGGTGATATTTGATCGAGCCGCCGGGTAAATAGGCCGGAACCAGCGGCGACAAGAAAAATTCCCAATGCATGGATAACGGGGTTTGCCTTTCGCCGCGTACCAAATCGATAAATTTGTCACGATCACCATAGTCCGATTGCGATAGCAGGGTGCCGTCCTTGCCGCGAAAGGCGACGCTGTGCGGGCAATGTGCACCCTGATTGTGACTGTCCCAGGCCGGCGCATAGGGTCGGCCGAAACGATCCATCAGTTCAACCACATCGGCGAGCGGAATATCTTCACCCGCCACTTCCATCACCGCCACCGCCACATCAACATCATAAAAAAAATACAGCCTTGCGCGCAGTACATCCAGCACGATCGGTGTGGCGCCCTCGGTCAGCGCCACTTCGGCAGTCGCGATATCGTTACGGGTAAAGGTATGCAGTGAAGACTGCGCGCCGCGCCCCTCGTCGCCAACGCCATACAAAAACCGCTGTACGTAGGGCAAAAAATACACAAACTCTTCGTAACCGGCCACACAGGATTCGTCTTCGATCAACAGCGTGTCATCAACGTATTTCCATGGTCCGGGATTGCGCTTGAGTGTTTCCCAATAGTGAATTACGTCCGCGCCTGGATGCCGCTTTAGCGGCGTCAGGGTAATCGGCCACAACAGGGTGTGGTGAAAGCTGCGCACAATTTTATTGTTGTCTGACACGGCGATTACTCTCCTCGGCTCTTCTGAATTGCCCCGTTTCCGGCCGCGAAACATCATCCGCAGCACTGCGCCGGAGACGTCCGGCTTGCAGGCGATTATGAACTGTTTGGGTATGAAGGTTATATATCAAGGCAGCGCGAATCCAAAGCCGTGCCCAATCGCCGCTATGAAACCGGCAACATTTTGTTGCCATGTTGTTTCCACCAACTGTCTCAACCGGCACAAAACAATGGCACTTTCGCCGTCAAAAACATAAAATGCCGCACACTTTATCTTTCCATTTTTTACCCGCGCCCCATATTCAAACGATGTGCGCCCCACCGGGACCAGTCATGCGCAGCCGCAATTACGTCAATCGTCGCACCACAACATTTTTCACGGCCATTATCGCCAGCCTTGGCGTCTGGGATTCAACGCTGCTGGCGCAGACCGCGCCCCCACCGACCCCGCCGGCAGCGCCAGCGTCAACGTCTGCCACGCCTGTGGATAAATCCAGACTTGAGGGTCCGAAAGAAGCGGCAAAGGATGCACCAAAGGCGGCCACCAAGCCGGCCGCAAAGACGGAGGCGATTGAAGTCAGCGGACGGCGCAACGCCACTGGCGAGCGTCGTGACTCGTCGGCCTCAAAGATTATCATTACCCGCGACGACATCGAGCAGTACGGCGACAGCAACGTGGGCGATGTATTACGACGTTTGCCGGGCGTGACCACCGGCGGTCGTCCGGGTCGTCCCGGCGCCCCGGGCCTGCGCGGCATGGGCGGCGGTTTCACCCAGATTCTGATCGACGGGGAACGTATTGCGCCGGGTTTTTCGGTTGAGCAAATCACGCCCGAGCAGGTTGAACGCATTGAAATTCTGCGGTCGCCCACTGCCGAAACCGGCGCACGTGCCATCGCGGGTACCATCAACATCGTGTTGCGAGAGCCGCTGCGTATCCGCAACAACGACCTTCGTGCCGGGTTTCAGGACGAGCGCGGACGCTATTCACCCAACCTGTCATGGTCACGTAACGACACCTTCAGCCCGACCGGCACCTACAACATGACGCTCTCGACCGGCCGCACCGACCAGTTGACCGATACCCGCGCACGAACCACCTATGTTGACGTGCAGACGAACAATTTGAATCTCGACCAGCAGACGTTTTCGCAGTCGAACGACAAGCGCGACAGCCTGTTTTTCTCCAGCCGCTTTCAATGGCGTTTGGGTCCCGGTGAGCTATTTAGTATCCAGCCGTTCTTGGTACGCAACAACTCAACCAATCGTGGCAGCGGCACCCTGACGCAGACCGCCGGCTTGTTGCCGGCACCATATGCAACCGTCCGATCCGAGTTCGATGGAAAATTCAACGTGGCAAGAGTCATGACCATGTTGAATAAACGCCTCGACCCAAGCACACGTATTGAGGTTCGCGGCAGCTTTGGGCAGTTTTCGTCAGACTCCAATCTGGCGATACGGGAATTCGCTGCCAACGGCAATCGTGTGTTGACGCAAACCACCGACAGCGACACCACCGATCGCTCGTGGAACGTTACCGGCAAGGTGTTGTACAACTGGGGCGATGGCAAGCACAATCTGGTCGGCGGCTGGGAATATGAAGACATCAAACGCACCGACAACGCCACCACCCTGTTTAACGGCGCGCCGTTGCTCGCCGAATTTGGCAGCCAGATCAATGTTGAGACCACCCGCAAGGCACTTTACGTGCAGGATGAATGGGATCCAACCGCACAGTTTTCAACCTATTTTGGTATCCGCTGGGAACAAATTGACACCAAGAGTCGCACGATTTCGAACCCGGTAAATAATAAAAGCAGTGTCGTTACACCGCTTGCGTTTGGCGTTTACCGATTCGCCTCGCCAAGTCGCGATCAAATCCGCGTAAGCCTTACGCAAAGTTACCGTGCACCATCGACCCAGAATCTGGTTGCGCGGCCAAGCCTGAACACCCTGTTCCCCGTTCCCGGCCCCAATACTTCAGTGAGCCCGGATCGTGCCGGCAATGCAAATCTGAAACCGGAGCTCGCCAATGGTGTGGATGTTGCGTATGAGGACTACCTCGATGGCGGCGGAATCTGGTCGGTAAATTTATTCACGCGCCACATTTCCGACCTGATTCGTAATGTCACCACGCTTGAAAATGTATCGTGGGCAACATCACCACGCTATGTAACGCGCCCGCAGAATCTCGGCAAGGCGCGCACCAGCGGGATTGAATTTGACGCAAAGTTCCGTCTGCCAGAGCTGATCAAGGATGCGATGGCCATCAACTTCCGCACCAATCTGAGTATTTTTGATTCAAAGGTTGACGCGGTACGGGGGCCTAACAACCGCATCAGTGAACAGCCCCGCGCAACAGGCAACTTCGGTGCCGACTACCGTTTCCGCGGCACGCCGTTTTCGGTGGGTGGCAGCATCAATTGGACACCCGCATATGATTTGCAGGTCACCGACACCCAGCTACAGAAGATCGGCACCAAGCGGGTGTTGGACGCATATGTACTGTGGACCATCAATTCAAGTGCGCGGCTGCGCCTCGCATTTTCAAACCTGTCCCCCAACGATGCCATCAACAGCAACATTCTTTTGCAAGGCAACGAGCGACAAACCGTTGTGACCAATGGCAAGACCAGCCTGTCGACCGCATTACGTTTCGAAGTGCGACTCTGACCTGTCGTCATACGCCATCCCTGTTGGGCGGCGTATCGGTCAACAAATGCCGATGACCCCGGCTTGCGCCAGCGCCGCAATTTCGGTGGGCGCATAGCCCAGTTCCGCAAGGATGGCACGGGTATGTTCACCAAGCATTGGTGGGTCGCTGCGAATCGAGGGCCGCGCGCCATTCAGTGTTAACGGCAATAACGGCGTCTTGCTATTGATTTGTTTGCCGGCACCACTGCAATCCGGGGGCACGCCGATGTCCGCCAGCCCGCCACTGTTAATCAAATGTGGATCGTCAAACAGCTCGTGCGGTTTGGTGATCGGCGCGAACGGCAGGCCTGCTGTTTCAAACATTGCGGCGATTTCAGACGCACGTCGACCCGCAAGGCGTGCATAAAGTATCGGCATCAACCAGTCACGCGCTGTAACGCGATCAACGTTCGTTTCGAGCCGCGTATCCACGGCGAGATCGGTGAAGCCGAATACATCACAAAAAATCTGCCATTGAGTGTTGGAAACCACCGCCAGGAAAATCTGCTCACCATCAGCAACGGTAAAAACGTCATAGACGCCCCAGGCTGAAATCCGACTCGGCATCGGTTTGGCGGGCTGCCCGGTTACCGCGTATTGCATCATGTGGGTGCCCATCAGAAAAACGTTATTCTCAAACAACGCACTCTGCACTTCCTGTCCGCGTCCGGTTTTCTGACGCGCATGCAGCGCCGCCATGGCACCCATCGCGCCAAACATACCGCCCATGATGTCATTCACCGAGGTGCCGGCGCGCAACGGCCGCCCCTCCGGCCCGGTCATATACGCCAGGCCGCCCATCATCTGCACCACTTCGTCCAATGCCGTACGATGGTCGTAAGGTCCCTGCAAAAAACCTTTCATCGCGACGTAAATCAGGCGGTCATTCAACTTCGACAGCGATGCGTAGTCGAGGCCGAATTTTTGCATATTGCCGTCTTTAAAATTTTCGCTAAAGATGTCGGCGGTGGCGACCAGCTTGAGGATGATTTCAAGACCGCGCGGATCATCGACATTTATCGAGAGACTTTTTTTATTGCGGTTGAACATCGCAAAAAATCCCGCACCCGAGCCGGGAATTCGCCGCGTATTGTCACCCTTGAGCGGCTCAACCTTGATCACCTCGGCGCCAAGGTCCGCCAGCACCATGCCGCAGGTCGGTCCCATCACCATGTGGGTGAATTCGACCACCCGGATGCCCGCGTACGGCAGGCTGCGAACAGCGCCTTGTTGCAATGTCATTGCGGCTGCGCCGGTTGAAAACCCGGCTCCCTGAAATGCCAGAGCAAGAATGAATAGATATCTGCAAGCTCGCTATTGCGCTGATTGCGCGTCGAGCCGATACCATGGCCGGCATCATAGTCGAGCCGCAGCAATACCGGATTGGCATTCGGCAGCCCTGCGATGGCCGCCTGCAACCGGGCGGCCATTTTTGCCGAGTGCCACACCTCGACACGCGCATCGTTCACCCCGTGCATCAACATCACGGCAGGATAGCGGGTGTCATCAACCACCTGATGCAATGAACTCATTGCCAACAAACCGCGGAACCCCGCCTCGGTTTTGACACTGCCAAATTCAGGAATATTGGGCGGACCATTGGGCGCAAACTCCATGCGCAATGCGTCCAGCACACCGACACTCGGAATGACGGCGGCAAACAGGTCCGGCCGCTCGGTGAGCGCGCGACCAACCGTGATGCCGCCCGCGCTTCCGCCCTGGATACCCAATCGTTCTTTGCGTGTAAAGCCGCGTTCGATCAGGAATTCCGAACACGCAATCAAATCACGCCAGGTGTTGGGCTTGGTTGATTTTTGTCCGGCGCGATGCCAGTCCTCGCCAAATTCGCCGCCGCCACGGACATGACAGGTCGCTAAAATACCGCCACGCTCAAGCCATGCCAGCGTTGATGGATTAAACGCCGGTGTTTGCACAATGCCGTAGGCACCGTATGCCCGGATGAGAGTCGGATTAAAGCTGTTCAACGATGTTGATTTACGGTAGATCAGCGAGACGGGAATTTTGACGCCGTCTTTTGCCGGTGCATGCAAGCGCAATTCAACGATGTCAGAAAAATCTGCGGCAGGCTTGGGATGCAGTCCGGTATCAGCAATATTGCCACTGCGTTCCTCGACAGTGACATACTTTGGCCCCTCGGTCCACGCTTCCAGACGCAGCACAGCGCCGGATCGGGTCGGGCTGGTGATGATCTGACGTACAGCCAGATCAAACGGCAACTTAATGTATTCAAGCTTTCCGCCTGAAAACGAGCTGGTTGAAAAATTTAAACGCTGGAGACGATCCACCCCCGCCAACAACTCGCGGATATACAGTCCATCCTGCGCCACTTCAATTTGCGAAATGACAGTGTCGCCATGCGGGACGATGGTTGTTGCGTTGGCATAATTGGCTCTGACAATACCCATCCGCACCAGTTTGTAACGTGGTGCATTTTTCTTTGTCAGCAGGTAGATTGCATTGTTGTGCAGCTGAAACGATGTCACTTCGTCCACCGGAGAAATGATGCGTCGCCAGTTCAGATTGCCGGCAATATCCTCTGCATTGCGAAGTTCGGCGGTATAAATGCTGATTTCACGCGCATCGCCGTGTTCCACACGCCCGATCAGCGTTTTGCCATCGACACTCAGGTTGACGCTGGGAATGTCGATGTCAGCCAGCGCGACCTTGTTGCCATTGCGGCCGTATCCATTGCCAAACACAAATTCGTCTTTCGCCAGCGGCCGATTCAACACGTGCCGAAAGGCGCGGCTGTCGAGGTATTGGTTGCGCGGTTCACCCACAATGGCCGGTGGCAGGCGGTTATAAAAAAAACTCTTGCTATCCGGCGCCCATCGCGTCTCATCGGCAAATCCGATCCGATCAATGACGACGCCGGTGTCACGCGTGGCGGTCGGGGAAACCTCGAGAACACGCAATGAGGTATCTTCAGAACCACCGGCGGCAACGGCGACCGCCACGGCACGGCCATTTGGTGCCACGCGAAAGCTGTCGATGGTAAAACGCCGGCCGTCTTTGGAAATTGCGGCGGGATCAAATACCACGCGTTCGGCGCCACGATAACCGTCGCGCACATACAGCCTTCGCGCATTCACACCCGGGGAAAGCTTGTAGTAGAACACCCGCGGATTGCGGTCGTCACCGCCCACTTGAACGCCTGAAATGGCGATGTTTGCCTGCGAAAGTTCGTTGATGCGCGCCTCCATCGCCGCCCTGCCGGGAATCGCATCCAGGGTTGCACGGGCACGGGCACTCTCGGCTTTCATATAGCCAATCACCTCGGTGTTTTCCACCTGTTCCAAATGGCGATAATGATCCGTGACGGTTGTGCCAAAAAAGGTTTCAGTTACGGCTCGTGCCGATATGCCGGTCAACCCGGTGCTGACTGGCGCAACCGCAGTTGGCGTTAATGGTGACCTTGCCGAGTTGGCGGGTGAATCAGCGGGTGGTGTCGCGCACGCGGAAAGCGAAATTGCTGCGATCAACGCTGCCGGACAAAACAGGATGGACATTTTCAAATTAGGCGGCCTCAACTCTAGACAAGGCAAACGCTAACACGAGACGCTGCCGTTGTGTTCGGCGATACGGGAATTTTACGCATTGCCGTCGCCACAAGACGACAGCGTCCCATCGCATGATTTTGGGTGACAGCCCGCGCCGCGAAGGTGACGATCGTCGCTACCAATAATTTTCGACGATGATATGACCCGGCGTCATGCGACGATTCATGATGAACCCCCGCGATTTCAGTATTGCCCGCATGGCCTCTACCATATCCGGATTGCCACATAACATGAAGCGTGACCG
>JANOEV010000127.1:0-3262 GCA_031413695.1 Burkholderiales bacterium | reverse complement strand
GCATCGTTGTGTATCGGTGGCGGACAGGGCGGCGCGATGTTGTTGGAGCGGGTCTAGCCACGAATCGAAATATCCACCGCGGCGACATCGGGTGCCGGACGAAGATGAAACACGCCGTTTGGCGGGGTGTTTCAGGCAAATTTGTCCCATCAACCGCAGCCATATTGCACTTTAGATTTTTGATATTCGCAGGGAACAAAAAATGCAGAACTGGAAACATTGGCGCCTTGATCAAGACGAAAACAAGTTCGGCTTTCTGACCTTCGACCGCGCCAAGCCGGATGGTACCCGCGATTCAACCAATACATTTTCATCGGAAGCGTTGCGCGAACTCGGCGAGATTTGTGTGCATCTGGGCGCCAATCCGGTCGGCGGGTTGGTGATTCAGTCTGCCAAGGACAACGGTTTTGCGGCCGGCGCAGATATCGACGAATTCACCAGCTTTACCACCTATGCCGAGGCGGCGGCGATGACCAAGCTGGGACTGGATGTGTTCGATCAGGTGGCGTCACTGCCATTTCCAACGGTCGCCATGATTCACGGCTTTTGTATGGGCGGCGGTACCGAGCTGGCATTGGCGTGCCGGTATCGTATCGCCGACGATGGTGCCAAAACCAAGATGGCGTTACCTGAAGTGATGATCGGCATCGTGCCCGGTTGGGGCGGCGCGATGCGTATGCCGAAATTGATCGGGGCAACGCAGGCGCTGGGCCTGATGTTGACCGGGCGCGCGGTGAACGGCAAAACCGCATTGCGTATGGGTCTGGTTGACGCTGTCACGCCGCGCCGACATTTCGCCAATGCAGCATTGATGTTGTTGAACAAGCCGCCTGCGCCACACCAACCCGCTTTTAAAGACGCGGTCACCAATTGGCCGGTCATTCGCACGCTGGTTGCCAATGCCTCGCGCAAACAGGTCGCCCGCAAGGCACGCAAGGACCATTACCCGGCACCCTACGCGATTATTGATCTATGGGAAAAATTCGGCGGCGATCCGCGCAATGTTCCCGCTGACAGTGACGCATCGATGCAAAAACTGTTTGAGCATCCGACGGCACGCAATTTGATTCGCATCTTTAAACTGCAGGACCGGCTCAAGGCGCTGGGATCGGGCGAATCCGGCATCAAGCACGTTCACGTTGTCGGTGCCGGCGTGATGGGTGGCGATATTGCCGCATGGTGCGCGTTCAAAGGATTCACCGTGACACTGCAAGACCTCGATCACGCGCGTATTGCACCGGCCATCAAACGTGCCGCCGAACTCTATAAGAAGAAACTCAAGCTGCCGCATCTGGTGCAAGCCGCGATGGATCGGTTGATTCCGGATGTGAAGGGCGATGGGGTGGGTCATTGTGATCTGGTGATTGAAGCGATTGTCGAAAATGCCGGTATCAAGAAAAAACTTTATGCGTCGATCGAGCCGCGTCTGAAGCCCACCGCCATCCTCGCCACAAATACCTCGTCAATTCCACTGCAAGAGTTATCGGCGGAACTGGCGCAACCCGAGCGCCTTGTCGGCATTCATTTTTTCAACCCGGTGGCGATGATGATGTTGGTGGAAATTGTCCAAGGGCCGGAAACATCCGCCGAGGTGATGATGCGCGCGCAGGCGTTTGTCAAAAAAATCGAAAAGTTGCCGCTGCCGGTGAAGTCGGCACCGGGGTTTTTGGTCAACCGCATTCTGACCCCATACATGACCGAAGCGCAGGTGATGCTGGAAGAAGGCATCCCGGCCGAAACCATCGACGCCGCTGCAAAAGAATTCGGTATGCCGATGGGGCCAATCGAATTGGCTGACACGGTGGGCTTGGATGTCGGCTTGGCGGTTGGTACCGAACTGGCCAAAGCCGGCGGGCCACAGCCGCAAAAAATTCAGGCGCTGGTCGCGGCAAAAAAGCTGGGCAAAAAAACCGGAGAAGGTTTCTACAAATGGGTTGACGGCCGGCCACAAAAGGCAAAAGGATCGGGCACGGTGGATCTGGCGCCGTTGTGGATGCGCATGACATTGCCGGCGGTCAACGAAGCAGCTGCCTGCGTGCGCGAAGGCATTGTTGCGGACGCGGACCTGTGTGACGCGGGCGTCATATTTGGCACCGGCTTTGCGCCGCACCGAGGCGGGCCGCTGAACTATTTGCGTGCCGCCGGTAAGGAGGAGTTGCGTCGCGAGTTGCAATCACTCGAAGCCCGATTTGGCGTGCGTTTTCATCCAGACCCGGCTTGGGATGTGGTTTAGGGTGGTGTGCCAATGAATCGCGTGCTGGGTCTGTGGGAAAAGTTTTCCACCAAGCCATTTGGCAAGGCGATTTTCTCAAAAATCGTCTGCTGGAAGGCGCCGTACTTCGGCTCGATCAAGCCGCGCTTTGTGGAGTTGCGGCCAGGCTATTCACTGGTGGCAATGCGTAATCGCCGCGCTGTCCAAAACCATATCCAAACCATCCATGCAATTGCATTGTGCAATCTGGCGGAGCTTGGCGCCGGCACCATGATGGAAGCCAGTCTGTCCAAGCACATGCGTTGGCTGCCAAAAGGTATGACGGTCCAGTACCTCAAGAAGGCCGAAACAGGCGTCGAGGCGTTTTGCACTGCCGACGACATTGCAGACGGCCCGGCGCGCGATGTCATGGTGCGGGTCGAGATCAAGGACCAAAGCGGCGACGTGGTTACCCATGTCGAGATCAAGATGTGGGTGAGTCCGCGCAAAACCTAGCCGCTGCCGGCGCGTATAATTTTGGCAACAAATACCCCGCGTGATGGACGAAAGGTGGGACACAACCGCGCCATCAAGAGTGCGGCAATGCAACTCGAGAGGAAAACCGTTTTGGCGCAGTCATCTGTCCTGCAGAACCGTCGCGGCACCCGCTACCTGATGTTTGACGATGACGCGACCATCGCGGACGTATTCGCGCTTCGTTGCCGCACGTCGCCGAACGCGCCGGCCTACCGCGAATATAAAAGCGCCACCAAAGACTGGCAGGGTGTGACATGGCGGGAGGCGGGTGATCTGGCGATGCGTGCGCGCGAAGGGCTGCGCCGCGATGGATTCCAGCCCGGCGAGCGTATCGCCATCATGCTGAAAAACAGCATTAATTGGGTTGTGTTTGATCAGGCGGCGTTTGCCCAGGGCATGGTGCCGGTGCCGCTATTCGTCGATGACCGCCCCGACAATGTTGCTTACATCCTCAACGACGCCGACGTCAAAGTCATCGTCATCGATGGCGAGGAGCACTGGAAGCGCTTGAAGACGGTACGGGATCAGCTGCAG
>JANOEV010000126.1:0-1565 GCA_031413695.1 Burkholderiales bacterium | reverse complement strand
CTTAATTGTTGAGATACGGTGGTTAAAAAGTGGCGGTAAAAAACACGTTGGGGCAGTACCTGGCGTTTGTGCTGAGGCTGACACAGGTTCAAAAGCAGAATACGCTGTTGAGCTCACGGTTGGTGCGGCTGGAGTCGTCGTGACCGGGTAGTCCGTTGTCATCATGATGGTGGTTGGTAGAGTGGTCACAGTGGGGTTGTAAGCCATTGAAATCGGCCGAGCGGTTGTCACTGGTGGGCTAGCAACTGTCGTGGAAACTGGCCTGGAAGTTGTAGCTGGCATTGTCTGACCATACGCGGGCATTGTTGGGGGGCCCATCAGGGGTGGCATAGGGCGGTTCGTCATCGGTGGCATTGGGCGGCTGGTCGTGGCGGCCGGTATCATTTGAGCAGGATCTGGAACACTGCCAAATGTCACTGACACAAAACAGACGTCAGAATCGACCCTCACCGTAACAGCACCAATTGCCATCAAAAGCAGCACAATCTCGCTTTGATCCAGAGGCTTCGAACGATTCGCAAACTGCATCAATTTCATCTGTATGGATGCACTAAACACAAAATGATGTTGATCATGCGAATTTACAGTGATATATAAATCGAATTACTTGGCCTGTTTTCCTTGCCATCGGCATGGTATCCGGAGAGCACGGAGTGGGCATTGGTCCTTGCTGATTACCATAAGCACCCATCCCCATGCTAGGCTGACCTGGCTGTCCCATTACCATACCTGGATACATCATGGACATACCTCCGTTCTGCTGACCCATTCCCATGGACTGGTCTTGTCCCTGTTGCCCCATCTGTTGGTTACCGCCCATTGAGCCAATACCTTGATTTATGGGTCCCTGATCGAGGCTGGTCTGACCCACGCCCATTCCAGACATAGGTGCCATCTGGTGACCAGATTGCATCCCATTTTGGTTCATTCCTTGGTCGTTGGCCGTTTGCTGACCACCCGAACCCATGTTCCCATGGCTTTGTCCCATATTGTTTGGTTGTGTGAGACCCATTGAGCCTGGTTGCCCTCCCATGAATGGGCCGTATCCGGATCCCATCGAATAACCTGAAGACATTCCGGAAACTTGTTGATTCCCGCCCATCTGGCCCATTCCGCCTTGCTGGCCCATGCCGGGCTTGGTGCCCGAGTTCATCGGCTGGTTGCCTCCAGGTCCTTGTTGAGGACCATTTTGCTGACCCATACCTGTTAGACATGTATTAGTATCATTTTCAGTAAATACAGTAGAAGTGTAACTGTTGGGCTCCAAAACAGAAAAAAAATTGCACAAATGACGTATTGCTGTCTACGAAAAAATCCCGGACTGTTCGATGAAGGCGCAATTTTACAATTTCGTTTTGTTTTCGATTCAGGAAACTAGCCAGGTTGCACAAAGCCAAGAAGTAAACGAAAAAGTAAACAAACGAGCCTTTTGAATCACGGCTTGCATCACGCGGCAGGCCAGCAAAACGGCCACGTCCTGCGCCAGCATGCAGCCCGTCGATGCGGCGACAAAAACCATCAAGGCTCCCAGCATGACCGGCCGGCGACCGAATCGGTCTGAAAGC